>CAZHLC010000560.1:0-3491 GCA_964532545.1 uncultured Leptospiraceae bacterium
CAAGATTAAGCACATAGTCATAATCTGCCTGCGAATCAAGAAAGGCCTCAAATTCAAGTGACCCCATATCAAGGGGCAGCGTCTGAAAGTCTCCGCCGCTGTAGCCCGCAGAGCTGCGTAAATCTCTAACCAGCTCAACCAGGTTATTCTCACTGATATCGATAACATGCAGTGCAGCAGGTTTTCGTTTAAAAATTTCTTTTACCACAGCCTGGCCAATGGTTCCTGCGCCACCGATGACCAGAAAACGGGCTTTAGTAACAGCCTGACTCAGCTGTTTTTCAAATGCGCTGACATCAGCTGCAAAGAAGCTCTGCTCGCGGCGTAAAATCTCATTTTCAATCAGTATCATGATTCAATTATTATGGGCTGATCAACCTCATAGTCACGGTCTGCAGTGGCCCCGACAACTTCGTACCAGCGCATGGGTGAAATACCAGAAGCGGGCCTTTTTGCCGTGATCATATGTTCTTTAATTACGTCACCCTTGCGAATGATCTTACTCGCAACTATACTCTTTCGGGCAATTACGATATTCTTTGCCTCAGAAGCTGAGGGCTCTTTAACCCCGCTACCCTGAAGTGCAAATTCAACATTTCTAATGCCTGCGACCATGGCCTTGAGCTCTTCTGGCTCAAGCGAAGCCCGGTGATCAGGGCCCGACATCGTTTTATCAAGAGTGAAGTGCTTCTCAATAACCACGGCCCCGAGGGCTACAGCTGCAATGGCAACCTCGATACCAGGGGTATGGTCAGAGTAACCGACTTTGACGCCAAAATCTCTGGCCATCTGGTTCATGGCTAAAAGGTTCACATCTTTAAAAGGCGTTGGGTACTCAGTATTGCAGTGCAGAACGGTAAGATCTTCTTTCTGCAGACCAGCTTCGCTCATCACCGCAATGGCCGCCTCAACCTCAGCAAGGTTTGACATTCCGGTAGATAAGATTACTGGCTTACCGCTCTGCGCAACTTTTTCAAGATAGGGGCGATTGGTTATCTCACCCGAGGGAACCTTAAAAAAAGGCATATTCATCTGCTTAAGGTAATCAATGGCCTCAAGGTCAAAAGCACTTGAAAGAAAATCAATACTGCTCTTCTGACACTGCTTCACCAGTATCTCATGTGCTGTCTCATCAAGCTCAAGAGCCTTCAGCATACTGTACTGAGAATCTTCATTGGCCGTATTCTTTTTCTGATAGGCTGCTTTCTGGGCTGTTTTGGTAACGAGGCTCTCAGCTTTAAAAGTTTGAAACTTCACAGCATCGCAACCTGCTTCTCTGGCTACATCGATCATCTGCTGGGCCAGTTGTATATCGCCGTTGTGATTTACACCAGCTTCAGCTATAATATAGGTATAACTCATTTTGTCTTTCTGGCTGGGCAGCCCACATAAACACCTGGCTCATTAATGTCGGCAATAACAACACTGCCCGCGCCAATAATAGCATCATCACAGAGCTGAACACCCTGATGCAAAACAGCCCTGCTGCCCACGAACACCCGCTCACCGATAATACAATCACCATTTACAATCGCACCAGTAGAAATGTGACTGTGGCTGCCAACAGACACCCCGTGCTCAATCAGGGCCTTACTGTTAATGATGCAATTCTCGCCCACTCTGGCCCGCGCATTAACAAGAGCCTGGTGCAGCACTATGGTTCCCCCATCTAGATCAGCATGCTTTGAAACATGAGCTGTGCCGGCAGCGACTACAGCCCCCTGCCCCCCGGCGCCCTTACATTTTTCAAAAAGCTGTTGGCGCATTTTTGCATTCTTAATTGAACCCATGGTTACTAAAAAAGCTGAAGTCTCTTTCAAGAGTTCTTCAAGCTGATCGTCATGGCCTGTAATCTCATAGCCCAGTATTTTCTCACCCAGTTTTTCGGGCAAATCAACAATACCCCTGATCTGATACAAGGCATGGCTCTCAATTACTTCAATACACGAGGCACAGTGCCCACCGGCCCCGATTAAAAGCAGATCAGTCATTGTTTAAACCACGGCGTACTGGGAATATTCACCACCGTCTCATAGAGATTGCGGGTATTGACAAGGTCATCAGCATCGCAATTGGCATATAGTTTGAGCTGGTTCATGGGCCGCCATATGGCCCGTGCAAAGATCTTATTGTCATTGGCCATATCAAGAAAAGCATTTCGCTCTTCGAGATTGTTGAATTTAACCGCATTTAACCAGTAATTCGAGCGGCTACCTGCCGGTTCGCTAATAAAAACTTCTGCGCGATCTTCAAAAAACAACCGGTATCTTTCAGCTAGCTCTCGCTGCTTAACGACCAGCTCTGGTAAATGCTGCATCTGCGCAAGCCCAAGTGCTGCGTTAAGGTTTGGAAGGCGATAATTATAGCCAACCTCATCATGAATATACTCATATCGATGAGGTGCTTTGGCCTGAGTACTTAAGTGGCGGGCCCTGTTTGCGGTTTCTTCGTTATTGGTTACAATCATACCGCCCCCGCCTGTGGTTATGATCTTGTTACCATTAAAACTGAAAACCCCTGCGTCACCGAATGTGCCTAGAGCCTTTTCTGCAAACTGCGACCCCAGAGCCTCAGCCGCATCTTCAATGAAAGCCAGGCCCCATTCTCGGCAGAGTTCTGCAATGCTCTCTATCTCACAGGCATGGCCAAACGTATGCATGCACACAACCGCACTGACCCTCTGGCCATTCGACTTCTTTATTACCTGACCATTCTTTTTGGCTGTGCTCTGCTCAAGATATTTCTGCAGAGCAGAAGCACTCATACCAAGAGTCTGTTCATTTACATCAACGAACGCTGGCTGTGCCCCCGCATAAGAAATCGCATTTGCCGTAGCAATAAAGGTCAATGCCTGGGTAACCACCTCATCACCAGCCTCAACCCCGCAGACCTGCAGGGCTAAATGAAGGGCAGAAGTGCCATTAACAATAGCCACGGCATATGCGCTGCCAGTATAATCAGCTATTTGCTTTTCAAATTCAGTTATTTCTTTACCGACACTTGAAACAAAACCACTCTGTAGACATTGCGTAACATAGCTCTCGTCGATATTGTTCAGGTATGGCTCATGAAGGGGTATGGGCCCATCACCGTAAATAGATCTGATAAATTCAATAATCTGCTTCATGGCTGCTAGAGCGAACCATCGGTAAGCTTGCTGTCAACGCTGCCCTTAACATCAAAGATAACCGCCTTTGACGCCGTATGATGCTGAAAATCAAAGTCAATAAACAGATCATGATCTACGGCCATCACAACCGCCTCGTATTTGTTTTTCAGCGCCCCGGCTTCGGTAAGTAGACTGACTGAATACTCGTGAGCCACCTCATCACGGTCGGCCCATGGATCATATACATCGATCTGGCAACCAAACTCATTTAACTCTTCTATAATATCAATCACCCGTGAATTTCTTATGTCGGGGCAGTTGGCCTTGAAAGTTATACCCATTATTAATACTGGTGAGTTTTTTATGTTGAGACCCTTTTTAA
>CAZHLC010000561.1:0-3489 GCA_964532545.1 uncultured Leptospiraceae bacterium
AAGGTCGGGTGACTCTGACCAAGGGGTTGAATCGTATTTACTTTACTGCGGTTGATGCTGCTGGCAATAAAACTCAGAAAAGTTTTCTTATTAATCATGACCCGAAGTTTCCTAAACTTGAGGTGGGGGCCGGGGCCGAGAGTGAAGAGGCTCTGCTGGCCCTGCAGCGCGAAATTGATCAGCTGAAAAAAGAACTGTCGAAGCACCGCTTTGTGCGCCGGCCGGGCTTTGTGAAGTCACGCTTACCTAAACGGGCAGGCCTTTTTTTGGTGCCCCTGGCAGGTAAAATTAAAAGTTATGATATGGCAGCCCAGCTTTATCTTGGTAACCGGGCCTTTGGTGATCTGGTGGCTTCATACAATGGGCGCAACCCCCAGTCTTTGCGGCGGGTGCTGGTTCCGTCACCCCAGCTATTCGGTATGCTCAATCGTTCACGTAACCGCAGGTTTTATCAATCAGTGGTGCGCCGCTCGGGCACGGCCTATATGCGCAAGCGCAGCAAGTCGTCGATTGAGAAGCGGGTTCTTTCGTACCTTGTGCGCCGGCGCAAGTTGAGCAAGATCAAAGAAGGCCGGGGCTATACGCTTTTTAAGATGAAAAATGGTTCAGGGGTACTGGTCTCTGGCAATGGCAAGTCATATAAATCGTTGAAAAACCGTGAGCGCCTTGACGAGCTGCTGGTAGCGCGGGTTTCGAGAAAGGGGTTAACCTTCAGCAGGTATTAACATGCAGTTGTTGCGCAGCCTAAAAATGAAAAACTGGCTCATCGGCCTGACTCTTCTTTCTGCCCTGGTCTTTTATATTGAAAAATATCATATAAGACCTGGCCGACAGCAGACTTTTCTTAACAATTATCTGTCGGTATTGCAGGCCAATCTTGAAGGTTTTCAGAAAGATACCGGTCTGCGCATTGAAGATGGTGACTTTAACCGCTACTTCTACAAAGGCAGTATCAGTCACCGTAAGCTTATGCGCCTTAAACGCAAACACGCCCTTATAGAAGATGTTGCGATTCTCAATAAAAATGGGGCTCTGATTGGCCAGAGTACAAACCTGGGTAAGGCTTTTAAGCTGCGTAAATACATCAGGCGGGCCCGCGGCAGCCGTGGCTACCAACAGTTTCTGCATAGTAGCGGTTTCTTCAGGCTTTACCCGGTGCAAGATGAAGACCGTCACATAATCGGCTATATTCTTTTCAAGCTGAAAGTGCCCAGCGCCTACGGTCAGAATGTGATGGTGCTGCACAACGAAGGCCGTTCACAACTGTACGTTACCGAATCTGACTATTTCTCTGCCGAAGAAAAAAGTCTTCTGCTGATGAGTTTTGACGAGATTGAACTTGACGATGCGGGTGATCACCGTTTTCAACTGGGTGAGAACTATTTTGAAGCACATCACCGCTTCTGGCGCGATGGCGGTTTATTTTTAGTTGCTCTCAAGCGTGAAGTCAAGGTAACCCAGTTAGCCGGCTTTTATATGCTCTCTGTCTCTTCGCTGGTTTTTCTGCTGTTTCTTATTATGCAGAACCCCGCCTTTATTCACCGCCTTACGCACAAAAAAGAGCAAGAAGAACTCACCGGAATTCTGCAGAATCAGCGCGAAACACTTGATACTCTTCGAACCGATTTTGCTGCCATAAAAAATGCCTACAGTTACGGTGAAGCCGAGCTTGAAGAGCGCGAGAAAATCATCGCCGGCCGGGTGCTTGAAAAAGAAGAAGCCTTTGAAGACGAAGAAGAACCAGATGATACTCTCTATTCATATGATGAGGCGGCCATCAGTGAGCAGCTTACAGAGAAAGACAGCGGCACTATTGAGCTGAAACCTCTTAAGCGTGAATTTATTTTTATAGCACCTGAAGACACCAGCTGGAAGTCAGATTTTAAAACAGCCTCTGCTTTTGATGAGTTTACTGAAGAAGAAAAAGAGCACATTGACAAAGCGCGCGGTAAAACATTCACACCTGAAGTTGTTGAGCTTATTCGCGATATCAGCCAGAGTGATGAAAAAACCAATCTGTTAAAACAGCTGAGTGTATTTGAGACTATGTATGCCGATGTGCAGATCAGGTCATTTATTACCTATCTCAACGAAGTTTACTTCGATGAAGTAACAATACCAGAAATTCAGAACCTGCTTGGCATGATTGCCAAACCTCTCAAGGCCGATGGCATGGTGCTGTTAAACTATAATTCTTACCTGGGTTGTTATGAAAGTACTGTTCTTTACAATCTTGATGAGCAGGTGCATAAAACTTTTTATGTGCTTAATGACGATACCGTTGTTCCCCTGAAAAAAGGTGAATTTGTTTTTCATGCGGTAACCGATGAGCAGCGGTTAAGCCCCTTCTTTCGTAAACGTTTTACTGACGAAATTGCTACCAATCTTGAGTCGCTCTACATGTTTTCGCTGCATGATCACTACCTCGATGCCTTTCTGGTGGCATTCTACTTTACTGACCAGGGTGAAGTCATCTCAAAAAGTGTCGAGTTAGAAGAGATTAAAGATTACCTGAATAAAATGGCGCCGGCTCTGAAATATTTCTTTATGGAGCATTTTACCTATAATCTCAGTGATCAGACCACCGAGATGATTAAAGAGATTACTACCATAACCAACAAAGGGCACAGTCGGGCCGACGTTTTTCACGTGTACCTTGAAAAACTTATTAATCACAGCGATTATCTGCTGCTGAAAAAAACTCTGGTTGATGTGCTCAGCCCTGAAGAGCGCATTATCTTTAATTCACCCGGCCTGCTGATTGCCATGGTTCTGCCCGAAAACAGTGAGAACTTTTATGAAATCATGCAGCGCGAACTCGAAGTGAAAAAAATCGAGAAGTATGAATTTCCTGATGATGGTAACAGCTTCTACGGTTATTTCTGAGCAGGCTTAAGCCAGCGCTTCAGAAACTGCCCGGTTCGCGAATCTTTATTTTTCACAATTTCTTCAGGCCTGCCGGCAAAAATAATTTCGCCACCCCGCTCGCCACCTTCAGGCCCAAGGTCAATAAGGTGATCGGCTGTTTTGATCACATCCATATTGTGTTCGATGACGATGACTGTATTGCCCTGATCAACAAAACGATGCAGTACTTCAAGCAGTTGCCTGATATCTTCAAAGTGCAGGCCGGTGGTGGGCTCATCGAGAATGTACAGAGTTTTACCGGTGTTTCGCTTGCAAAGCTCGCTGGCCAGCTTAACCCGCTGTGCTTCGCCCCCAGACAGGGTGGTGGCCGGTTGCCCCAGACGAATGTATCCCAACCCTACATCGTACATGGCCTTCATACGGGTATAAACTGACGGAATATTTTCAAAAAAGGGCAGGGCTGTTTCTACCGGCATGTCGAGTACTTCGGCGATGTTTTTTTCTTTGTATTTTACTTCGAGGGTTTCGCGGTTAAAGCGCTGCCCGTGACAGACTTCGCAGGTTACATAGACGTCGGCCAGAAAATCCATTGCAATTTTTTTAACCCCATCACCTGCGCAG
>CAZHLC010000562.1:0-3472 GCA_964532545.1 uncultured Leptospiraceae bacterium
AATAGGTTCAAACTTTGTTATTCGCTCAATGGCTGAAACCAAAAACCTGATCGCAGGTAGCGGCTGCAAAATGAAAATGTTTTCACGGGCCTATAACTCAGAAATAGGTGACAAAAACCTGATTGGTTCTCATTCGATTCTTTCATACTGCAAACTAGGTGATCAGAACGAAATTGGTGACTATTGCTCAATTGAACACTGCCGCATGGGCGACAATGTTAAGATTGGCAGTTACGTACATGTGAAAGGCAATCAAGAGGGCGATGAGACCATTATTGAAGATAACTGTGTGCTGGGCGACCATGTGGTGATACACCCCGGCACCAGAATACACGCCGGTACAAAAATTCCCGACTATGCTCTTGTTTTCACCCGTGATCAGAAAACCGTTATGAGCCTCATCGATATGAACCAGACCTTTAATGGGTAAGTTTTAAATCATCTCTTGCAGTTTCTGCGAAATCAGAGCCGTTTTCATTGAAATTTTTTCAGCCTGCATGGCCTCAACCAGCCTGCCCTGCAGAAAAAGATAATAAGAAAGACAGGCCTGCTCGTAACTGGTCTGTAAGGGCTGCCAATCGGCTGAAGCCAGCAGCTGCTCTTCTTTGTTAAAGAGTTTATCGAGTCTGGTTGAAATTTCGCTGCTGCCCCTGTTTTCGGCAAGGGCCCCAAGCTGGCGAATTTTTAATAAACAGAGATAGTTGAGAAGTCTAATCACCCCTGGGCGGCGAACGGCTTATAGTCGCTCGACTGCTCACGGGCCGCAGCCAGGTTAGGTTTGGCTACTTCTACTTTTTCCCACGCTTCTTTGAGCTCTTTCAGCAGTGTAAGCACAACTTGAATGGGCTTTTTTTCTTTTTTGATATTAGCATCGAGAAGTTCTTTTTTCATGAATGAATACAGATTAAACAGGTTCTGGGCAATTTCGCCGCCTTCATCCATATTAAGAGAGAGCATTAATTCAGTAATGATATCTTGTGATTTGAGAATATTTTCATTAACTGTGTCGTAATTTTTAAAGTCTTCGATGCCACTGGCAGCGATTTCAAGAAAGCGAATAGCACCATCATATAACATCACGATCAGCTGCTTGGGGTCAGCAGTATCGACCTGATTTGATTGGTATTGCTGGTACGGATTCACAGTTGCCTTCATTCTGACCTCACTAATAGCTATAAGCTCTGCAGAAATTATCGGCTGATTAGTGGATATTCTTCAGCTATTTTTGCTCTGCATCATTGCGAGATTCAGCTTTTTTACGTCTGTAGTAATATACGAAAATCAGCACAATCAGACCAATAATCACCATCACAATGATGTTATATACTCTGAGAAACTCTTTGGCCTGCTGCCAGTTATTACCCAGCACATAGCCCACATAGATCAAGATCGCATTCCATAAAACCGTGGCAGCAGAGAAAGCGAGGGTGAAGACCACGATATTCATCTTCACCATGCCAGCTACGATTGAGACGAAGAAACGAATACCGGCAGAGAATCTTGAAAAAACGACTGCCCAGATACCATACTTCTCAAACCAGTCGTGTGATTTTTTTAGATGCTCAGGGTCAGTGAGCTCTTGAATTGATTTCAGCTTGATACGCCGACGAAAAAAGTCGAGTACGTTGGTGCCCAGAAAATACATGAACAGGGCGCCCGCCATTGAACCTACAAAAACTGAGATGCAGAGAGACCACAGACTGATTACCCCGGTGCCAGCCAGCGCCCCACCGGCAACAGTAACTGTATCACCAGGCCAGGGCGGAAAAACATTCTCAATAAAGCCACTGGCCGCAAGCAGTAACCAATACAGCTGTGGCGGCACCCACTGTATGATTTCTTCAACAGACACTTATTTGATTGTAAAAAACAGATTTAATTTGGTGAGTTCAAATACTTTCTGAATTGACGGCGATAGGCCGGTCACTACCAGTTTCTTGTCTGCTTCTTTGATTTTTTTCTGAAAGGTTACCAGAATGCCTAGAACCGAAGAATCCATATAATTGACGTCGCGCAGATTGAGTACTATACCCTGCCCCGGTCTACCCAGAAGCTCTTGCAGGTCATTAAGCAGCTTGTTGGCTACAGAGAGATCAAGCCTTTCTTGCTTGATATAAACTGCAATACCACTGTCGCTTTCTTGAACTTCAAACATAACCAATTATGGGCGGATCATACACTGAGGCAATCACAAAAAACAGGGCTTGTCGATCACAACAAAACCCCGGTAATGGCCTGTGAAGAAACGCCTATTGTTATATACGATAGTATTTCTAGCCTGGCTCACCCCTCTGTATTTTTATAATCACCAGCTTTTCTTTGCCATCAATGGTTTCGGTGACAACCTTGTGGGTTACCCCATGCTGTTTCTTACATCAATTGCTGATGGCTTTTTTGTGTTAATGTTTCTGGTACTTCTCTATAAATACCGCGACAGTGAGTATATGGCGGGCTTTTTCGGTTTTTTTGTCGCTGGCATCATTGTACAGACCATCAAAACCCTGTATCCTCTGCCCCGCCCCCTGGGCCTGTTTGGCGAAGAAAAGGTCTTCGTTATGGGCATGAAACTCAGTTCACGCACCTTTCCCTCAGGCCATTCGGCCACGGCCATGGTATTGTTTCGCTATTTGATTGGCACCGCCGCCACAAATAAACCGGGGCTGTTGGCTTTTAAAGTTCTGCTGGCAGTTCTGGGCCTGTTCACAGCTCTTTCAAGAGTGTCTGTGGGGGCTCATTTTCCCCTCGATGTATGGTGTGGCGCGTTTGTGGGGCTGGTTACCTATGAAGTCGTTCTGGGTCTAGTGAGGCGCCGCCAACAGAAGAGTAAAGGCTGGCGTTACCGCACCACGGCCACCTACGGCTGGGGAATTTTTGTGGTGATCATCTACCTCACTGTTTACAAAGAAAAAACCTATGAGCTGACCTTTATTCTAACCCCCATTGTTGTTCTGATGGGTCTGTATTTTCTGTATATGGCCATTAGATCTTTTGTACGCGAAAGCCTGTGGTCATCACGAACTTAGCAGCCATCATTCTGATTCTGGCTCTGTTTTTTCCCCATTGGGCCAGCTACATTTCACACCTGGTTGGGCACCAGGCCACGGCCATTCTAAATCGTGAAGACTTGAACAAGGCAGCCCGGCATTCAGACCAGCTGCAAAAGAGAATTCAGTTTATTCAAAGCGTAAAAGATTTTGGTAAAAATTATTTTCAGCTCGAAGAAAGTCATAGCTTCGAAGATTATGTTGAGCTGGGGCGCAAACAACTGGGTTTTAATATTACTCTGGCCAAACCTTTTCAACTTGAAGCCGAAACATTTAACTTCTGGCCCATTGGCAAGTTCAGCTATCTGGGTTTTTTTGATAAAGAGCTGATGGCCCAGTTCAAAAAGCGCTACGCAGCTTATGACATTAACACCAGCACCATCGCCGCTTACTCAACCCTGGGCTATTTAAAAGACCCTCTTTATTCT
>CAZHLC010000563.1:0-3472 GCA_964532545.1 uncultured Leptospiraceae bacterium
AGGTGCGTTGTTTGACGAGGTCTTCATCAACCATCTGTACAAACTCAACGTTGGTACGGTTAGGAAACAGCGAGTATGTTTCAATCATGGGGCCGTATTTATCTACGGGAAAGTTTTCTACATCTTCAACCCAGATTACGCAATGGGGGTTGCCCATTGAAACTGCGGTGAATTGAAAGGTATTGTGATCATCTAAATAGATTTTTTCGTTAATAACCTGCTTGTCTTCTTCGCCCGGTGCATACTGCAGGGGAATTTTGCTGCGGGTCAGCATGGGCTCGCCCATATCGGCTTTTACCCGGTAAACACGGCCATCGCGCACCATCAGGTCAGTTGGTATAATGCCGCGAATCGTTTCGACTTTCAGTTTTTGCTTTTTGGTTTTGCCGCGGTCAAAAAGATATTTACCCAGGCAGCGAATGGCGTTGCCGCACATCTCGGCCTCTGAGCCGTCAGGGTTAAACACCCGAATCTGTATATCACACCCGTCTTCGTCGGGGGGAAGTACCAATACTAAACCATCGGCCCCTACGCCATAGTGGCGGTCGCATAATAAACGCGCAGCGCGCGATGGGTTCTTTGGAGTGTCATCGGTGAAAAGATAATCGTTACCCAGACCTTCTAATTTTGCAAATTTCATAACTGAAGCCCTCTAAAAATTGCTTGTTGCTTAGATATTCGTAGCGGTATCTGTCGGTGAGCTGCCAAACTTTATGAACGAGACAGACTTTCAAGAACTTTATGCTTCGTATGAGCGCAGTGAAGAGGGCTCTAATGAGCGACAGAGCTGTCTCAATACCCTGCATCATCATATTTACCAGTATCCCGCGCGTCGCTTTCGTACTGATGCCGATAAGGCCGCAGAATTTTATGCATATTACTATGGCAAAATCGATTCTTTATTCAAAGAGTACGACCCCAGCCAGCAGATTTCATTTCTCACCTTTCTTTCAGTGAAACTCAAGTTTGCTTATTTTCGTTTCTTATCAAAGAACAGGCAGGTAACTGCAGACTTTAAAGACTGGAATGATGAGCTCACTATCGCGCCAGAGCCAGAAGCGGCCAGTGGCCTATGGGCTGAGGTAAAAGCACTACTAATGAACATTATAAACAGTCTTGCCCTTGATGATGAAATGAGAATTCGGCTCTATTATGGCTTTCCTTTAAAGTTATCTCATTTTCGCGAACTGTTAAAAAGACGCATCGGCCTGCGAATCTTTCAAATGTATCGCGAGTATCTTGTTGCCGTGAACAAATACAACTTCGACCAGCAGCAAGAGAAAGAACGCCTACTTGGCCGGTTGAGTGAGCTTGATGCAGATGAAGCCAGAAGATTACGGCAGCGTCTCATTAAACGTTTTTTTAAGATCACCTCGCCGATCAGCTTGAGAACAATTTCAAAGATGCTCGATGAAACCGTCTCAACCCTGCACCGCCGCATTACCCGAACCGTTGAAATGATTCGCGAAAAGATTGTTGAAAATATTCCTTATTTTAAATTGGGCGCCTGATGAAACACCTCGATGAAATAGATTTTATGAGACTGCTGGGGCAAATGCAGAGCAGAACAAACTTCTTTTCGAAGCAGGCAGTCGATTTGAGTGGTGATGAAAAATATGAGCACCTGCTTGAGTGCCGCTACTGTCTTCATGATTTATGGGAATGTTATCTGTCGCAACAGGCACTGCTTGAAAATGAAAAGCAGCCAGCCACAGCCCGTCTGACAATCAACCAGCTGGCCAGAGGTTTCAACGTTGAAACTTTTCTGGGATTTTTATTTCCCACTGAGTTGAATCTTTTGCCAGCCCTGCGGGCCGGTGATGATGAGAGTGGTCTTGGCTCGGCAGGCTACCACATCTTTAAAGCCGAACTGCCCGGTATTCTGTTCAAACTGAAAATAAAATCAACCTCTGTGGCCCTTGAGCTACTGTGGCAGGTTGAGCAACTTACCCCGAAAGTCACCTCGATAGCTTTATACAGCACTGGCGAAGAAGAAGCTCTTATTGAAAGCCAGTCTCTTTCAGGCAGCAAAGATCAGGCCATCTTTATGGCCGAAAAAGATATGCGGGGCACTTTTACGTTTAAAGCAGAGCCCGGCTCTATCGAATTGTTAGAACTGAATCTGTAAAAAAAGAAGCGCCAGTAAGCCGAATTCTGTTCACCCACAGGGTGTGGCAGCCATTTATCTTGCACATCTGTTATACCAGATGTTTCTTTGCTTTCTACCCGTTCGGGCCTTTGCCTGCTAGAACAGCACAGACCATTTCTGGCTTCAGCAAGCTGAAGCAAAAACCAGAACTGCATGAAATTGCACCTGAGGGGGTTTACCCTGCCCCGTCTCTCTCGAGCCGGGCGGTGGGCTCTTACCCCACCATTTCACCCTTACTCGCAGATTTTGCTCAAGGCAAAACCCGAGAGCGGTATTTTTTCTGCGGCACTTTCCGTACCCCCGAGGGGGCCCCAGCCTTCGCTGGCCTCATTATTCTACGGTGTTCGGACTTTCCTCACTCTCTGAAAACTCAGAGCCGCGCGACTGCCCTGGCGCAGCTACAATATAAAGAAGAAAAACAGATTGTGCCTAAATAAATGACGCTACATCAGGCGCCGGCCGCTGTTTATTACCACAAGGTAGAAACCGCCACCTAGAAAGATGATGATCACAAAGAATACTACGGCATAAATCAAGACACGGTTATCATAATGATCAACGGTTTCAAGCCATACTTCTACCCGGCGATATTTTGGTGATTTATAGTAGGCATGTGATTTGCCATGAGAGGCCACCACGGCCGAGGTCATAGGAACCCGCAGCTTCTCTAGCATGGCCGCCACGGCTTCGGCCCGCAAAAGCCCCAGCTGCAGATTAAACCTTGAACCACCCTGGGCATCGGCAAAACCGATGATTTTGATACGGTAATTGCGGCTGAAAAGATTAGGGTCGGCCCAATCATTTATAAGAATATTGGCAAGTTCTGCCGCCTTGCTGACAGCTCTCGGGGTCAGAGTGTGTGAGCCAACACTGAACCAGATCGTGCCGATTTTACGGTCACCCAGCTCATGGTCTTGAAGGTTCTCACTGCCACTGTAGGGTTTCTCAATGTAGTCGGCACCCGAGGGTTTTACAAGGCGCTTTTTTTCGCCATGGGCCAGCAATGCGCCGCACCCCAGTAACGTGATTAAAACTATCTGAATCAGCCTGCTCATAAAGGGCGTATGAAATGCGATTATTGAATTGTCAAGTATACTAAGAAAACAGTGACAGGTGATTATGTCTTAACTGCTTGCAGCATGGTGCAAAAAATGAAGTATGTTTCTTATGGCAAACAGCGACGACTTTGACGGCAAGATCGAAATTCAATTAGACCCTGATATCATGCAGGGTGTTTTTGCCAACGTCACCAATATTGGTCATACCCGAGAAGAATTTTTAATCGACTTTCTTTTTATTCAGCAGCAACCTGCCCCCTTTGGT
>CAZHLC010000564.1:0-3469 GCA_964532545.1 uncultured Leptospiraceae bacterium
GCATTTCGCACTCACGAATGCCAAAACGTACCGTCATTAAAGAATAGATCTTCTCAGGATGCTCTGTGCATACATGCATCAGATGCTGTTCAATATCGTTGAAGATTGCCTGTTTCTGTTCATGATCTTTTTTAAAGTCATCAAGATGAGAGATGATCACGTCAGCGCCCACATGATTACCGAAGTATAACTTAAGCAGAAATTCATAACGAACCGGCATGTCTTCAGGGGGTGAAACAAGCCATTGTCGCAACTGTTCGATACCGGCCTCGGTGACACTGTAAATGTTCTTGTCTGGTTTGCCCTCTTGCTCTTCTTTTTCTACCGTGGCGAGGCCTTCTTCAACAAACGATTTAAGCATGGGATAAATCTGCCCATAGCTTTCATTCCAGAAATAGTGCACGCCCTGATCGATGAACTTTTTCACATCATAACCCGACATGGGTTTTTTTGCAATTAGGCCTAGAAGAACGAATTTGGTACGGCTAAGACGTCGCATATCTGACAGTGGTATATCTTTTAGATACTATCTGCTTAGATATAGTGCTAAAAAACCATTTCGACGAAAAATATCAGGTTTTTGCCTAATTTTTCTCTAACTAAAGGCATTAGTACAATTACTTGCTTAGTCTTTGGCAACTTCGGATGGAAAATTCTGCATAGTTATGCATCTTTAGGATATGAGTTGGCTTATGTTGACTGTATATGCCGCAGTTGGGGGGTAATGTGTGTGGTCTTAATATAATGCTAGGGCGCCAAGTGGCCGACTTTGACCAGGTTTTGATTGCACATGTGGTATTAGGCCCTGTCTTTGTCGCAACACTTGGCTGGGCCTTCTGGTGAAAATATGAATGTCAGGCATCGATAGTCGCAGGGTTTTTCTCTTTGTTCGTGCTTGCGGCTGATGTCTTGATTGTAGCCTCGTTAATAGAGCATAGTTATGCAATGTTCAAGAGTCTGGTTGGTCTCTGGCTGCCAGTAGCCTTTATATTCTTATGCTTTGTCAGGTACCTTTTTGAGGGGCGGAAAAACCATGCTGAACTGTGAAGTATTGAATACAATTAGAGATAGTAAAGATTGGGTTTTAATTGGAGTTTCAGGTGATAAAGACAAGTTTTCGCGCTATGTTAATAGCGAACTCGAAAGCAAAGGCTTTAGACTGCATGCCGTAAACCCGAATGCTGGCAATGGGGATATTAGATTCGTCAAAAGCTGTGGTGATATCAAGGATAGGCCCCGGCTTGCCGTACTCTTCACTCTCCCGTCTGAAACCTTGAAAGCAGTAAAAGAAGCCGTAAAGGCGGGTATAGGCACGTTTTTCATTCAACAAGGTGCCGAGAGTCATGATGATCTTGAATACCTCGACAATAACAAACTACATTATTTAGCTAAAAGCTGTATTCTTATGTTTGCTGAACCGGTGAAGTCATTCCATAGATTTCACCGCTGGCTGTGGAAAATATCAGGCAAACTTAAGGTTGCCTGATCATAAAAACATGCTGAAAAAGCGTTTATTACGATAGGCGAGGCCAACAGTATCACCTTCAACCCGCACAATGCCTGCAGTAATGGGTTTTGACCCGTCTTTGAGGTCGATTGTTACTTCTGTTCCGGGGTCGAGAGGGCAGTCAGGCCAGACCACCAGTACACCTAGTTTTGAGATATCAATGGTTTCACAATTGTGTTTATTGATTTCTATCTTTTTTGTTACCCTTTCTCGTTTGGCACGCCTGAAACCACGTTTGTCATAAGCAAAATAGGGGGCCGTAATATCTTTTTGCAAGACAAAACCAGCCATGACTAACAGAATAAAACTGTGGATGAGAACGATCCAGTTATAGGTGATGTTGTGCTTGAATAAGAGAGAGGCATTGTATGATAACACACCTACTGCAAAGACAATAAATGTGTACCATCCCCAGCGTTTAACATGAAGAATACCTAAACCTACAAGAGGGGCGACAAACAGAAGAGAGATGCCAAGGGCATCATACTTGTAAAACACCACATTCAAGGGCATCTTGAAATAGATAGCGTTAAAAACCAGATTTGCAAAGGGCGCAACGATGAAGCCAACCCCGATTATGTTCAACAAGAGGGGGCGCTTGAGTCGCCGTCGCCTGTCTTTCACCTGTACAATTCCCTGAAAAAAGCTGCGAATAGCTGAGATCACGTGCGAAACTATTTTCGCTGCAAGCTTGTGTCAAGCTGCATTTCATTAGGCATGCATAACTATGCAATGCTCAAAAAAAGTTAGCAAAAAGTGGGAAATTTTCTCTGCAGGGGGGTATTACATAGATAAACGAGGTAAAGAATGAGAAGAACAAGTTTAAGTATGCCTGAAGAAATGCTGTATGAGTTAGAGAGGGCTTGCAGGCTTACGGGTATTAGAAAATCAATTCTTGCGAAAAGGTGCTTAAAGCGGTTTGCCAAGCCCAATAGAAGGTTTCGAATTGGGGAAAGGCAAACCATTGGATATAATTCAGCTGAGTGCAAAGCAAGGCTTTATATCACAATGACAGAAGATATGCATCATTCGGTTCAGGCATTGCGACTCACCCAGAGAGTCAGTGTTAGTTACCTTTTGGTTAAGAGCATTCAAAGGTATCTGCATAGAGTGGTTTCGATTCTATTAAGGAACAGGCATAGAGCTCAATATCTCAAGTCTCTTGATAAAACATTGGGCCGTTGCCACTTTAAGATCAGCTTTACGCACAGCCGCATTAGGGGCATTCGCATAGTTATGCTGAACTCCGGGTAAATCAAGTTGACGCTATTATGGCGTGAAATAAAAAATACCCTATGAGAAGATTGTCTGTTTTAATAGTTGTTTTGAGTTTGTTGGCTGTAGCCTGTGGTGGGCTGAAAAAGATTCCCCTGACAGATGCGCAAAAGGTCTATCAGGGGTACTGGGTTTCAGGAACCAACTTTATTGAAATATTTCCTGATGGCTCTGCAAACCTGCAAGACCGTGGAACAAAAGTTACCAATGGGCCAATCAGGTTTGTTGAAAACAAAATCGAAATCAAATTGTTTGGTATTGGCAAAGAATACAGTATTGACAAAGCACCAGCAAAAGATGGCAGCCGCTGGAAGATGACTTTAAGCGGTGTCGAGTATACGAAAAAGTAATACCTGCCGCATAGTTATGCACCCATGAGTGGTTTTGAGATAACCAGGGCCGATGGCTCGAGTCGAAAGGTTCAAGGGTATCGGGCCTCGAAGTCGAAAGACAGCGCGAAGCGCTATGTTAGCAAACGTAGCGAGCTGCCAGCGAAGGTTGATCTGCGCCCGTTAATGACTGCAGTTGAATCACAGGGTGATACCATGAGTTGCACCGCCAATGCCGTGGCTGGTGCATATGAGTATTTGCAGAAGATGCATCTTGATGATAGCTACGATGTCAGCCGCCTGTTTGTGTACTATAATGCACGAGACATGGATGATGAATACGACGAGATCGAAGATG
>CAZHLC010000565.1:0-3459 GCA_964532545.1 uncultured Leptospiraceae bacterium
TTATCTTTAAACTGTTTAACGCCTGGGGGCGCCAGAACCTCAGTGTCGCAAGCTACCATGCTACCGCCCTTGACGTGGGCATTCCGGTGATGGATAACAACGACCCGCTCACCCGCGAGATCGCAACTATTCACAACCGCCCCTGGTACTACGATGCCTTTCAAATCGGGGCCAAGCATGTGTCTAGCCGTCATAACTATTTCTGGTCAATGTCTTCAGCGGCACCTACCGAGGTGACCATTGGTTGGTTTAACCGTCGCAATCCCACGGGTAAGGTATCTGGCTCAGCAGCCACATCTGACGCCCGCATTAACGAAATGATGGGCACAGCAAATAAATGGGATCAGGTCGAAGGGCGTTTTACCCCCGACCCATCAGACGACTGGTTTGAAATAAAGAAGAAATAAGAGAGAGAATCTGAAGGCTTTCTGGCCAGTGTCTGGCCAGAAAGCCCTTTTCGTATCATCTAGATTCTAAACTTTTTTTCGAACTTTTTTTTGCGAGAGCGTCAAAGTGGTATGCCTCGCATATGTATTCTTCTGCTCTTCATGGCAGGCTGCAGCCTGCAGCAGCAGACCAAAGCCCCGCTTCTCAGCAAAGTTGATTTACCCACCCAGCAGTTTCGCATCTCTCAAAGCTCGGCCCAGACCATTACCACCCCCAAAGGCACCCGTATAAACATACCGGCCCACAGTTTTAACACCAGAGATACTGAAGTTGCCGTAAAACTGCGCGAGGTAACCACCGTCAAAGAGGCCCTGCTATCGGGGCAGCACCTGAACATTCACCAGAACGGTAGAGCTGGCCTGCTTGAATCGGCTGGCATGGTGCACCTGACGGCCTATGATTCACTGGGCACAGAGATTAACCTGCGCCCCGGTGCCAGTCTGCAGATGCGTATGCCTGACCGTGGCCAGGGCCAGCCATTTTATACCTACCAGCTTGAGCGCGGTAGCTGGGCAAAAACGGGCATGTCAGAGCTTGAAGAAGGGCAGAGTGAAATCTGGGGATATGTTTCGCCGGGCCCAGCGAAAATATATCTGAACGAGAAAGTTATCGCAGAAACCGGGCCCAACGGCGACTACCGCATTACTCTGGCCACAGGCAAGATACAGCAGGTCTATTTCAGGCATCATAGCTACAAGATCGGTACCATTCGGGCAACTTTTCCGGCGAAGCTGCCTGAGAAACTGCGCCGTAACTTCAGTCTGCCCAGCGAAGGTGTGCTGGTTGACAATAAGGTCTGGCTGCACCCCCTCGAGGCAAAAGAGGCTAGCAGCGCTGTGCGGGTCGGCAACATTCTCAGCACAGGGTGGACTAATTTCGACAAGCCCTCGTTTCAACTTACCTGTATAGAATCAGCAATAAACACTGAAGAAGTCGCCGAGTTTCACATCTTTGCAGTTGACCGCATCATGGCCTACGGCGGCAGCAGCTCTTTTGGTGAAATTCGTACCAAATTTATTGTTAATCAAAAGGTACGCATCTTGGCAGTGCAGCACGACAAGATGGGTATTACCCCGGTTTTTCGTACCCAGGCAAAGGCGGGCATCGAAGAGAATTGCCAGCAGGCCCCCAAAATCGTGATGAAAAAGTTGTCAGCCGAGCTCATCAATAATAGAGCTAAATTGTTCAGCTATCTGGGCCTGCAGTAGAAGATTGACAGCCCAGAATGAGTTATACTATCTCGCCCTATGACCAAGAAGACGACAAAAAAGAAAACCCCTAAGAAAAAAATTCAATTAAAAACCAGCAAGAATAAGCAGAGCGTTGCTGCGTTTCTGAACAGTATCAAAGACGACACTCTCAAAAAAGACAGCAAGGCTTTGCTTAAGTTGTTCAAAGAAACCACTGGTATGAAGCCGAAAATGTGGGGCGATTCGATTGTCGGCTTTGGTGAGTACGTTTATCACCGGGCCAACGGGGCCGAAGGCAACTTCATGGCCACAGGCTTCAGCCCGCGCAAAAGCGGCCCTACTCTCTATATTATGCCTGGTTACCAAGACTATAGCGACATCTTAGCCAAACTGGGCCCCCATAAGCTCGGCAAGTCTTGCCTCTATCTCAAAAACCTTGAGGGCATTGACCAGAAGGTGCTGGCCCGCCTGATTAAGCAGGGTTTAAAAGATTTGAAAAAGGGTTATCGAACAGATTATTAAACCCTACTTCAAAAACTCATTCACAACCCGGCTAAACTCGGCCGGCTTATCAACATGAGGAAAGTGCCCCGCACCCTTGATGATGATCTCTTTGCGCCCAGGCAGGGCCTGGCGGTGGGCCTCATAGGCTGAAAGCGGGGTAATGTCATTATCACCTAATAGCAGCAGCACTGGCACCTTAACTTTTTCTTGTACCACTTTGGTATAATCATACTCTTTACCCACAGATAGAAAGAGAGCAAAGCTGTGCCAACCACCCATCCATTCGGGTGGTATACGAGCGGGCAGCTTCATACCCTGCTGTTGGGCCACCCGCCGGTAATAGGGGCCGATCTCGGCCAGAAGTTTGCGCAGCGAAGCTTCATCTTGTAGCCACAGCTTTTCAAAGGTTTTGAAAAAGCGCTGCATGTATTCGCCATAGGCTTTTTTCTGCTCGGGCTTCGGCTGTTTTTCACCAATCACAGCATAGAGACTGGTTTTTGAATCATCGGCATTAAACTTCAGCGGTGCGGGGTTAATCAGCACCAGCGACTTTACGTTCTGCGGAAATTCTACGGCGTACAGAGTAGAAATTAATCCCCCATACGACAGGCCGATCAGGGTCAACTTCTCTTCACCCAGAGCCCGGCGAATGCGCTCAATGTCAGCCAGCTGGGCTGACATGCCCACCTTCTTCTCGAGTATGGGTGGGTTTTTAAACCATGAATCGTCTTCGAATTTGTCTACCGGGCGGGTCGACTTGCCGGTGCCACGAGCATGGTAGAAATAAACCTGCTTACCTTTCAGTTGGGTCATACCTCCTTCGGGTTTATTGGGTATGCCCGGGCCGCCATGAACAAACAGCACCCTGGTGCCTTTGCCTCTAGTCTCATAGTAGAGACTAACGTCTTTTGTAACCTTAATCGAATCTTTCGCTACGGCATTGGCCGGTGGTTGCAGGGGTGCGGCCAGCTTTGACTCATTGGCAGCCATACCCGGCTGGTAGCTGGGTCTGGGCCCGCAATAGGCCGACAGAGCAGGCAGAAATAAACCAGAGATTAGACACAGACTATACTTTAATATTACCTTCATGCACCTGGGTTAAGGCTATGTGTGAAGGGTCAAGCGATGAAAAAGATACGGCCCCGGGTCTGACCCCGGGGCCGGGTTTTATATCTTAAGATCTTCTTTGCTGGTGGCCACCAGCTGGGCCATCTTCAGAGTGCCATCACCCATACAGGCACGCATTTCTTTCACCCATTCAAGGGCCACCTCTTTTGAGGGGGCATCAAAAATCGTAAACCCGGGTATCATCTCTTTG
>CAZHLC010000566.1:0-3458 GCA_964532545.1 uncultured Leptospiraceae bacterium
CCGAATTAACCGGCAATAACTCCCCAGTCAACCCGGGTGGGAATGTAGAGAACCCAGCTTGAGGGTAAGAAGTCTCGGTGTAGTGAGGTTACGATAATTACAAATCGTTCGAACCACATACCGATATTTACCACTATTGATATAATAAAAAGAACCTTTATATTGGTTCGCAGTTTTTTAAACCACATAAAGTGCGGTGAAACTACGTTACATGTGAACATCGTCCAGAAAGCCCAGGCGTAGGGGCCCTGCAGACGATTTAAGAATACATATTGTTCTTCATCGTAGGCACTGTACGCAGCCATAATGAATTCTGTGGTATAAGCAAACGATACAATCATACCAGTTACCAGAATTACCAGACCCATGTTCTCAAGATGCTTCATGGTGATGTATTGCTTAAGATTAAAGACTTCGCGAGAGATAATCATAATGGTTAATACCATGGCAAAACCAGAATAGATCGCCCCATCAACGAAGTAAGGGGGAAAAATCGTCGCATGCCAACCGGGTATAACCGAGGTTACAAAGTCAAAAGATACAATTGTATGTACCGAGAGTACCAGAGGCGTCGCTAATGCGGCCAGCATAAGTACCATTTTTTCGTAATGAGTCCACGTTTTGGCTGAGCCTACCCAGCCAATGGCCAGAATGCGCAGGGCAACCTTTTTTACATCGAGCAGAATCTGCATGATCTTATTGTCGCTCTGCATTTTCTCAGCGCGATCACGCATGTTTGCCAGGTCAGGAACAAGGCCCATGTACCAGAAGGCCGCCGAAATCGAGAAGTATGTTGATATGGCAAAAACATCCCACAGTAGTGGTGAGTTAAAGTTAACCCAGAGAGGGCCCCGCTCATTGGGGTAAGGTATGGGCCAGTAGATGTGCCAGGGGCGACCAACGTGAATTACCGGAAAGAGGCCTGCAGTCATTACCGCAAAGATGGTCATGGCTTCAGCAGCGCGGTTAATCGAAGTACGCCAACGCTGTCTGAACAGATAAAGAATCGCTGAGATGAGCGTTCCCGCATGGCCAATGCCAATCCAGAATACGAAATTGATAATGTAAAGACCCCAACCAACCGGGTTGTTAATACCAAGAACCCCCAGACCAACTACAAATGAGTAGCCAATCAGGGCAAACATAAGAAGAGCAAGTGAACCACTGATTGCCAGAGCTACCCACCAGATTTTGGTAGGAAAACTCTCGACCGGTTTCAGAATTTCATCATCGATCTGGCTATCGGGTTTACCGAGACTATAGACGTTTTTTGCTGAGTCGGTTGCCATTATATTATCCTTGGTTTTTTATCTTCACCCGGTAAGATACCATTGGTTTCACGTTTAGCATTTTCAGAATCGAATATGTTCGGTCATCTTTATTTGCCTTTGAAACCGCGGTTTGCGAGTTATTCGTATCACCGAAGGTGATCGCATCAGCAGGGCAGCCCTGTTGGCAGGCGGTCTGCAGCGAATCATCAGTAATACGCTGCCCAATTCGTTTGGCCTGCTGGCGGGCTTCGTTGATTCTCTGTACGCAGAATGAGCATTTTTCAATGACCCCGCGTGAACGTACCGTTACATCAGGGTTCAGCGCTAACTGCTCAGGATCTTTAATTTTACCTTCCCAGTTTTCGAACCAGTTGAAACGGCGCACTTTGTAAGGGCAGTTGTTGGCACAGTAGCGGGTACCAATACAGCGATTGTAAGCCATGTCGTTAAGGCCTTCTGAGCTGTGACTTGTAGCTGCCACCGGGCATACATTCTCACAGGGGGCATTTTCACAGTGCTGGCACATAACCGGCTGAAAAAGCACCTCAGGGTTATCAAGATCACCCTTATAGTAGCGGTCAATACGCATCCAGCTCATTTCGCGCCCTACTGAGATTTCTTTTTTGCCCACCGCAGGAATATTATTCTCAGAATAACATGAAACAACACAGGCTGAGCAGCCGGTGCATTTGCTGAGGTCAATATTCATGCCCCACCGATAGGTTTCATACTTATGGGGTGGGTACAGCCCCTTTGCCGGAAAATCATGTTGGTGATTGCCAGCCTTGGGGTCTTTCGCCAGCTCTTTCAGAGTTGCTGTGCGAACCAGGGGGCGATCATCCATAGTGTGGTGGCGCTGGGTAGTGGCCACAGTGTAACCATCGTCAACTTTTTTGGCGGTTACATCAAGACCATTATAGACGATTACTTTGCCATCGTAGCGAGCCAGGTGATAGGCATTTACGCCCTTACCCTTGCCCACAGCGCCAATGCTTTTATGGCCATAACCAACGGCCAGGGCAAGGTTGCCGGCGCGCAGGCCGGGTTGAACAAAGGCCGCAACTTCAAGGCTCTGCTCACCCGAGGTTACTTTAATAACATCACCAGTCTGCCAGTCTTTGCTTTTGGCATCTTGAGGCGAGATTAAGAGCACGTTCTCCCAGCATACTTTAGTTACCACATCGGGTAATTCATGACGATAAGAGTTATTACCGCCGCTGCCGTCACCGATCTGTACGGTCTCATATAAAGAGAGAACCATGCCGGCAGGGGCCGCTACATTCTTTTTAATTTTTTCAAGTGAGCCGGCTTTAAATTTGCGAGCACCGCCACCAGCTTTCTCTATCTGAGAAAAACCAGAAGCCAACAGCTTGTGCCAGCCAGCTTGACCACCGCCGCCGTAGCCGCCGGCCGTGTTTTTTACATATGAAGTAAATTTACCTTTTTCAGCAGCAAGGCGCAGCCAGATTTCGCCGGCATCTTTGGTCTGCCATAGAGGGCGAATAACCGGCTGGTTAATGCTGTAAACACCGTGGCTTAAACCATCTGACCAGGCCTCAAGAAAGTGGCTGGGGGCCAGCACCAGGTTTGCCTTTTTGGCAGTTTCAGTCATTAGCTCTGAAATAACGATTACGTTTTTCACACTACCCAGTGCTTTCTGAAAGTTTAATGAACCAGGCAGGTCAAACACCGGGTTAGCCCGGTCAATAATCAGAGTGTCAACCTTGCCGGCTGACATATCAGAAATTAATTTGGTAAGCTCACCCAATGATGAAATATTTGGTGAGCCAGCAAAGGCTGCCTTGGTCTGAATGGTTTTACCTTCATTACCCAGAATAGTGTTAATGAGGTTTACTGCGATCTGCAACGACCCAAGGCCTGATTTTGAAGGCTTGCCACCACCAACAACCAGTGATTTGCCTTTATATTTCTTAAGCTCTGCGGCCAGCTTCTTGATTTCAGCCGCAGTTACCCCGGTAGCCTCAGAAACGGCCTTGAGGGTATAGGGTGCCAGTACTCTTTTTACAGAGCTATTATTAGCCAGAGCCGAGCCCCTAGCCAGCTGCTTGGCCAGGCCAAGTGCAAAGGCGGTATGGGCCCCAGAGTTGATCACCAGGCGCCCATCGGCATTTGAGCCAGTCAGGGTCAAATTGCTTTCGATGGCCACCAGGCGGTTCATTCTTTTAC
>CAZHLC010000567.1:0-3455 GCA_964532545.1 uncultured Leptospiraceae bacterium
CATTTCATTTGAGCCCCAAACTGTTCAACTTTTAGGGCGAACTGGGTAGGTCTGGCTGCAAACTTGGCCGGGGTAACGATCTGGTGATAACATAAGACCGGCACACCCAGCTCATGTTGCCAGTTCGAGTAGAGTTCACCGTTGCTTACGCTGCGTTGAACCCTTGTCTGCGGCTCATTCTGCTGCCTGGCGCTTGCTTCGGATGTAGTAGAGCTGTTTAGCGGTGAAAAAAACAGGTTAAACGATAAGAACAGGCCGAAACCGGCAAAACAAATCAGCAAAGTCGCCAGAATATATCGCATAAAATAGGTGGTCTTTGTTTTACCGACAGGTGGTCAAACCAGATTCAATCGGTAGCAACCTCTACAATTTCAATGTCGAGTTCTTTCAGAAAAAGAATTCCTTTTTCAAGATCGACAGGTGTGCCCTCAAGATTCAGCAAAACTTCGCCGTCGGCACTTGGTCTAAAACTGGCCTCGAGTATGTTGGGTTTTAGGTTGTATTTTGTTACAATTTTGTAGATGATGGGCTCATCAACGATGGTGGCGGGTATAACGAGTTTTATTCGTTTGACCACCGGGTCTCACCGACCGCCGGCAATGGCAGGTACGAGAGAGAGCTCTGAGCCACCTTCTACCGGGGTATCAAGATGTTCAAGAAACCTGATGTCTTCATCGCCCAGGTAGATGTTTACATAACGGCGCAACTTACCGTCTTCATCGTAAATGCGGTCTTTCAGCCCCTGGTGTTTGTTCACCAGATTTTGCAGGGCTTCACCAACGGTGCCGCCATCTACTTCAACCGTATCGCTGTTATCAGTTTGACTGCGTAATTGACTTGGTATCTTGATTTTTGCCATAGCAGATTATAGAAGAAAATCGACAGCCCGTCAACTAAAATCTAATTGTTCGGTTTGATCAGAAATAGCCCATCACGAATAGGAACCAGGGTTTTCTGCAAATCGGCCCGGCCGGCCACATACTCATTGAAGCTGCGCAGTGCCTGAGTAGACTGGTCACTGCTGCTTTCTTTCAGTACGTCACCCGACCACAGGCAATTGTCGACCACAATGAAACCCCGCTTTGACAGCTTTTCAAGACCCGCACGCAGATATTTGATATAACCGGTTTTATCAGCATCTATAAATATCATATCAAAACTGCCCGAAAGAGAGGCTATTGATTCATGGGCATCGCCAATAATGCTTTTGATCTTCTGGCCATGGGGGCTTTTCTGCCAGAAGCTTTTGCCGATTTCAACGTTTTCTGCATTGATATCGAGAGTCACGATTTCACCATTTTCAGGCAGGGCCTCGGCCATGGCCAGGGCAGAGTATCCCGTATAGGTGCCAATTTCTAGCACTCTTTTTACCTGCCCCAGGCTGATCAGGGTAGTAAGAAAGCCCGCCACCAGTTCACCGACCAGCATTTGAGACATTTCAATATTTTCTTTGGTATGACTTTCAAGTTCGCGGCATAGCCCTGAAGGTTTCGAACTGCGCCCCTGGCAATATTCTTCAATTTCGGGTTTTATGATAGGCTTCATTTCTGCATTGTGTGGGGCCGGGGCCCTGGCTGTCAACGAATTGGCAGAGGGTAAATCACAGTTGACGCCCTCTTTTCAAAAACATTTCTGCATTCTTACGGAGTGAACTTATGAGCAAATACGCAAGAAAAAAACTGGCTATGATCGGCGCAGGCCAGATCGGTAGCAATCTGGCCCTGATGGCCGCCCAGAAAGGCCTGGGTGATGTCGTTCTGTTTGATATCGTTGAAGGTATGCCCCAGGGCAAGGCCCTCGACCTGTATGAAACAACCCCGGTTCAGGGTATGAATTCGGTTATTACCGGCACCAATGACTATAAAGACATTAAGGGTGCTGACATTGTAATCATTACTGCAGGCATACCGCGCAAACCGGGCATGAGCCGTGATGATCTGTTAAATACCAACGCCAAGATCATGACAGATGTGGCCACCAATGTAAAAGAGCATGCACCCGATGCCTTTGTTATTGTGATTTCTAACCCCCTTGATGCCATGGTCTACCTTTTTCAAAAGGTGAGTGGTTTTGATAAAAGCAAGGTTATGGGCATGGCCGGGGTGCTCGATGCAGCCCGTTTTCGTACCTTTATCTCGATGGAGACCGGGGTTAGCGTTGAAGACATCAGCGCCTTTGTTCTCGGTGGCCATGGTGATACCATGGTGCCTCTGCCGCGCTACAGCTACGTAGGCGGTGTACCTCTACCTGATTACCCGGGTCTTTCACAAGAACGCATTGATGCCATGATTGAGCGTACCCGCAAGGGTGGGGGCGAAATCGTTGGTCTGCTGAAAACAGGCTCAGCGTTCTATGCACCAGCAGCCTCGGCCATAGCCATGGCTGAAAGCATCATCTTTGATAAGAAGAGGGTCTTTCCTGCTGCGACAAGATGTGACGGTGAATATGGCTACAGTGATATGTTCATTGGTCTGCCGGTCATTCTTGGCAAAGAAGGCGTCGAAAAAATTATCGAAATTAAACTGAGCGACGACGAAAAAGCTGCCCTTGATGTAAGTGCCAAGGCGGTTGAGGGTCTAAAAGAAGACCTGAAGCGTTTGGGCTTCATTTAAAAACTTGACCGGCCAATCATCTGACTGTATACTAAGGTATGCCTGATGAAAAGCCTTCATTGGCCGGTTGTTTTTTAATTTCTAATTCTACCATTCAAGACCCCAACTTTACCAATACGGTTGTTCTCATCATTGACCACGATGAGAATGGGGCCTTTGGTCTTATTGTAAATCGCCCTGGCGATTCGACTCTTTTCGATGTACTCGATGGGGTAGATGAGGCCGCCAAAGGCACAAACCTGTTTCAGGGGGGGCCAGTGCGGCCCGATGCCCTCTTTATTCTGCATGGTAACGCAGAAGCAGCAGAAGCCGGCGATGAGGTTATTGACGGGGTCTATATGAGCTCGAGCCGCTCGCTGTTAGATCAACTGGTCGATTCAGAAACAGACTTTCACGTCTATAACGGATATTCTGGCTGGGGCCCTGGCCAGCTTGAATCTGAGATCAAGATGAAAACATGGGTTACCATGCCGGCCCGGGCAGATGTGGTATTTCATAAAAATCCCGATGTGGTCTGGCGCGAAGCGCTGGCCAACAAGGGCGGTTTGTACTCATATTTTGCGCAGAAAGTTCGTGACCCTTTTATGAATTGAACCTCTAGCTACCAGGCTGCTTTGGCTTGACCACCTGTCTCAAAATCAAAAACCTACGAAAAATTTTTTAGTCAAAAACTGGCCAACCGCAACTTTATTAGCTACCTTGGCCAGATTAAGATCACCTATAATTAAAAGGGGGCAGAAAATGGCAGATTTAACCCATGAAGAAATAAAACGTTATTCGAGGCATCTGATTATGCCTGAGTTCGGCATGCAGGCCCAGCAGAAGCTCAAAGAAGCTTCAGTG
>CAZHLC010000568.1:0-3435 GCA_964532545.1 uncultured Leptospiraceae bacterium
GGGTTTTCAGGGTCAAGCTGCACAAAGAAACGAGCCAGGGTTTTGTAGCTGCGTGTCATCAAAAATATGTGAATGATGAAGTAGTCGATTTTTTCAAAAACCACTGCCTTGGCATCAATGTAGTTCTGACGATCGGCGGTGAAGTCTTCTGGCATCTCTGTCCAGTGTCTTGTTGCTTTGACGTGGTGGCCGATGTGGTAGCCATCGTTAAAGCAGCGGCGGTTGTAGAAGGTGTTAATGCAGCAGATGCTGTTTGCATAGTCATTGGCCGGGTTTTTGGGGTCGATGAAGGCATGTTGCGACCAGTTGCCGGCCATCATCATATAACGGGTAAACACCAGGGGAATTACAAATATCACCAGGGCTGCCTGCCAGTTTACCCAGAGCAGTACGCCCGTGAGGGCATAGAAGCTGAGTTCACCAAAGAGGGTGCGGCGAAAAAGTTTGCGCCGGTTCTTTTTATAGAGATAGTAGCTGAGCTCGAACAGACCAAAGAATAGAAAGCGAAAGAAATAGCGTAAAAAATGAAAGTAGTTGTCGCGGTTGTACTTCATGGTTGAGCTTAAATCGCCCGGCATATTGCCTTCTGAATGATGCATACCAATGTGGTGAGAGAAATAAGTTTCAGGGGTTTCACCGAAGAAGGGGCCTAGAATCCATGGAATGATTTCGTTAAGATAACTATACTTTCTTTTGAAAAGGCGGTTATGGCTGGTATTGTGCAGCATCAGAATAAAGGGCGGTAAGAAGAAGGCCCAGTTGACGGCCAGATAGGCTGCAGCCACCCACCAGTTAAACTGGCCTGGTATAAACAGATAAATAGCGGGGGGAACAATCACCAGCATGATTTGACCCATCAGTTTAATAAAGGGCCAGTCACGTTTGTCTTGTAACAGTTTGAGAAAAAACCGCTGTATGAACCCAGGCTCTTTCTCAACGTAAACAGGGTCAGTTAAAACAAGGCTTTGGCTCATAAGTATCTCTCTTTTCTGTATGCTCTTCGAAGGGTTGAATCAGCACAAATGTTAGATGTTATTTCTTAGACATGCTGTAACTATCTTTTGTTGCAGAAATCTGCTGGTTGACGAGCTAAGATTTTCTGCCATTTTGTACCCATGAAACTGCTCTGCGTATTGATTTTGATGGCCGCATTTGCCCCATTGGCGGCTGACTCTCTGGCGCTGAAAATTACCCTGGTTGAAAAAGAGCGCAGCAAAGATTCAAATACCACAACTGAGGTGGTTTCAATTGAAGACGGCTATGCCCGATATACCCGCAGCTACCGGGGTTACCACCCCAGCAAAGATTATCGTCGTACCAAAAAGTATAACGGGCAATTGAGCCAGCAGCAGCTGGCCGAGATTAAACAGCTTATTCTTAAGCTGGGTCTTAATAAAACAGTGAAAGAGAAAAAAGCGGCCAACTCAATTGGGCGGGCCCTTAAACTCAATGTGCGGTTGAAGCTGCACGATACGACCTTTGAAGGCCAGGTTGAAGGCATGCAGCGCGACTGGCGCCTGAAAAAAAGTAATCTAAAGCATCAGCAATACATCAAGAATGTGAAAAAGCTGATCTATAAAATCAAAAAGAGAATCAAATAGCGCCATGTCTAAGAAAAGCGTCGAACAAGACTTACTGTTTCAATCACCTCTTTTTCAGGGATTAAGCAAAGAACATTTTGCTAAGATTCTCAAACTCTGTAAAGTGCAGAAGTACAAAACTGGCCAGACCATAATCGAAGAAAACTCAGTGGGCAAGGGGCTCTACATGCTGGCCAAGGGCAGTGTTGAGGTCTTTCTGCCCGAGTCTCATGCAAAGGGGTCGCGTGGCAGCAAAATGCATCTGAATACTCTGAAGCAGGGCAGCTTCTTTGGCGAGTATTCGCTGATTGATGAGCAGAAATCAACGGCCAATATCGAGGCCCTTTCGCCAGTGCGTATCTATTTTCTACCCGCCATTGATTTTGACCTGTTGGTAGAAGAAGACGACCTTATTGGCAAGCTGCTCTATCGTAATATTCTCAGCATTCTGGTTGAGCGCCTCAAGCTCAAAGACCAGCAGGTTGATGTTATTTTCTACCGTTGATTTTGAAAAGCTTTAGCGGAAACAGAAACGGCGTGTTCTTGCGGTATTGCCGGTATGCATCACCGAACTCTTGCAGCAGGCGCCGCTCTTCAATTCTGAGGCCAATGTATATGTATAAAGTGAAAGTTATGGCCATGATCAGATGAGGTGGCTTTGGCAGGGCGGTAAAGATTCCCCAGGCGATCAGAAAAAGACCAAGGTACAAAGGGTGACGCACCTGTTTTGATAAACCCCGGGCAATGAGCTTGTTCTCTGTTTTTTCTCTTTTTAGAAAGATATCAAGGCCGGCAAATTCAATAAAGGGGTAGGTAACAAAAGCCCCGATGATGATCAGCAGCCCCAGTATGGCGAAGCCATAGCCAAAAACCTTCAAGGTGGCTGTGGCCTGGTAAATGCCGGGTGCTTCGATACTGAACTGAAAGTGAATGACCAATACGATAGTAATTGTCGCAAAGATGTTGTAGAACAGGCGGTAGTAGATAAGAGCGCGGGGGCTGAGTTTTTCTACCAGCCTTTTGCAAAAGCGGGTTGCCAGCAGGCTGTGTAAAAATACATAAAGCAACCAGGCTAGAGCCAGCAGGGCCATGTTGGTAGCAAACATTTTGAAGCCTCAGTAGACCTTGATACACAGAAGAAAAGCAGAAAATGATAGCACACCTGAAAGAACGACTACAAACTAAGCCCATTGAAGTTTTTATTTATCTGGTTATTTATGTTCCGCTGGGCTTCGGTATGGATGCGATAGGCAGATATTTAAACATCGCCTGGTTCGGTGAGCGCTGGCAGGTGCTACCCTGCTATGGCGTCTATATGGTACTATGTTCGCTTTATGTGAGGCGCGAAAACTTTTTTCAGCAGTACCTCTTTGGTCTGTTGTGTTTTGCCATCTATGAAATGGCTGGTTATGCCACGGGCTCATCGATTATTGCTGAAAACAACCTGATTGATAAGGGCCTGGGCCGGGCCAATTTCAGTCTCACCATGGTGGTGTTTTTTGCCGTTTATATTCCTACGCTGAACCGGCTGGTACAGGCCATCTATAGGCGACTTATTTCTTCAGGCGAATCTTAAAATCGACCCGGGCTGTATCAGCAATAGGGTTATAGAATACGCCGTATTTAACCCCAAATTTTTTGCGGTTGATTTTCACCGAGCCTGAGGCTGTAATTTCGTTTGATTTCTGCACCAGTTTTACGGGTACCCTTTTGCTGCGGGTTACCCCTCTGATCTTCACTTTCATGTGGGCGATATGGCCCGAAGCTGTTTTCTCGATCTTACTTATGGTAATGCGTGCCTTGGGATATTTTTTGACATAGAAAAAATCTAAGTTCAGCAGATGAGCTCTGCTCG
>CAZHLC010000569.1:0-3435 GCA_964532545.1 uncultured Leptospiraceae bacterium
CTCGATGCCCTGCGCCGCATGATGGTCGATGAGGCCCTGGTAATTCGCGACGGCGAACGCCAGCGCATACCTGCCCGCGAGCTGGTGCCTGGCGATATTGTCACCCTTGGTGGGGGCGATAAGGTGCCCGCCGATGTGCGCTTCATTGAGGCTAATAATCTGCATGTTGATGAATCATCTTTAACAGGCGAATCGGTTCCTGCGAAAAAAAGCAGCGAAGCCCTTACTGCTGAGAATCTTGTACCTGGCGACCAATCTAATATGGGGTTCTCGGGCACCCATGTGACTCTGGGCTCGGCCATAGCGGTCGTGACTGACACCGGCCGTCGCACGGTGTTTGGTAAGATTGCCGACATGGTGAAAAAGGCAGAGTCGGGTTTAACGCCGCTGCAGCGCAAAATGAAACGTTTTGTGCGCACCCTTATTTTTGCCATCTTGGCCATTGGCTCACTCAACTTCATCTACGGAATGTATCTTGGTTATGAAGTCAGCTACAGCTTTTTAGGGGCGGTCTCATTGGTGGTGGCGGCTATACCCGAAATGTTGCCGGCCCTGGTAACCTCAGTGTTGGCTCTCTCGGGTGTAGTCATGGCCAAACGTAAGGCCCTGATTCGCCGCCTGCCGGCTGCCGAGACTCTGGGGGCAACCTCAGTTATCTGCTCTGATAAAACCGGCACTCTGACTGAAAACCGAATGACTGTCACTCAGGTTTATGCCGGCCACCGCCTGTTTCACGTTGAAGGCACAGGCTACAATGTTGAAGGCAACTTTCTTCATCAAGGTCAGGTGGTTGATGTACAAACAGATGAGGCCTTGCTGCGTTTGCTGCAGACAGGTTTCTTTTGTAACAATGCCCAGCTGGGCGGTGATATGAGCAGCGCCGGTGAACCTACCGAAGTGGCTCTGAAGGTCAGCGGGGCCAAGGGCGGGCTGATTGTTGATGGGGCTCATCGCTATGCAGAGATTCCGTTTGATTCTTCTTCAAAGTTTATGGCCACCATTACTGAAACCAGAGAAGGGCGCTTTCTTTTTGTAAAGGGGGCGCCAGAAGTTGTGGCCGGCATGTGTAACCGCATTCTTGATATGCATGGCAAAGAGCAGCCCATTCATATTGAAGAGGTGCTCAGTATGGCCGATAGCTTTGCCCAGCAGGCCCTGCGCACTCTGGGGTTCGCCTATTTGTCTCTTACAAAAGACCAGTTTGACATCAGTCGCAAACATCTAGAGAACCTCTGCTTCGTGGGGTTGCAGGGTCTGATTGACCCACCCCGAGAGGCGGCCATTGATGCGGTGCGGGTCTGTAAGGGGGCTGGCATTCGCACAGTCATGATTACCGGCGACCACCCCTCGACCGCCCAGGCCGTGGCCCAGCAGCTGGGCATTGAAGCCGAACGGGCCATGACCGGGGTCGAGCTTTCAGAATTATCTGAAGAAGAGCTGCGCAGCACTGTCAAAGATGTATCAGTGTTTGCCCGGGTTGCACCTGAGCACAAGAAGTCGATAGCCGAGGCGCTCAAGTCTCACAATCAGGTGGTGGCCATGACAGGCGATGGTGTCAATGATGCGCCAGCCCTCAAGGCTGCCGATATCGGCGTGGCCATGGGCCAGAGTGGCACCGAAGTCGCAAAAGAGGCCAGCGATATGGTTTTGGCCGATGACAACTTCTCTACTATTGTAGGGGCGGTTGAAGAAGGCCGCCACGCGTGGAACAATCTCTACAAGGCTATTCTGTATACCCTGCCCACCAATGCGGCCCAGGCCCTATTAATTATCGGGGCCGTGCTGCTGGCGGTTAAGGTTCCGCTGTTTTCGGCACGTTTTGTGTTAGAACCAGTGCAGATTCTATGGGTGAACCTGCTCGACTCGGTGTTGCTTACCATGCCCCTGATGTTCGAGGCCAAAGAAAAAAACCTGCTCAGTTCACCACCGCGGCCAGCCGGTACCCGCATTATCAATGCGCTTTTTTTACAGCGGGTGGTTTTCATGGGGCTGGCCATTGCAACCCCTGGCTTTTTAATCTACTATCACTTTGGTTCACCGGCCGTAGTCAATGGCGAGATTATCAATGCCCATCTGCTTACCCAGGCGCAGACGGCTGCCTTCTGGGCTATTCTGCTGGCCCATTTCGGCTATCTGGTTTCGGCCCGCTCGGTGCACCGCTCGGCCTTTCTCATTGCACCCTTCAGCAATAAGTGGCTGCTGGGGGGTATTGTGATCAGTATATTGATTCGGTTTATACCCACGGTGGTGCCGGGGGCCGATGCTTTGTTTCGTACGGCCAGCTTTCCTGCTGAATGGTGGCCGCTGATACTGGCCTGTTTTTTACCCAGTTTTATTATGATTGAGTTAGATAAGCTGGTACGCTACCTGTTTAAAGGTAAAAACGGTAATAATAACTCAATGGTTTGACAGCCCGGGGCCTCTTTCGATTATTTGAATAGTATTCAAATGTCAAAGAGCGAAAGACTTGAACGCAAGGCGGCCCGCCAACAGAAAGAACGTGAGCGCATTATAGACGGCGCTCTTGCGGTTATTATCAAACATGGTGCAGCGGGCCTGTCAATTGGTAAGGTGGCTAAGCGGGTCGATATGCTGCCTTCGAACCTGTATTATTATTTTAAGTCGGTAGATGCTATTTACGATGCCTTAACGGTACGCCTGCTTGAAGAAGAAAGCGCCTTTGTGAACCCCCAGCTGCGCAAAAAAACCGGGTTGGCCGTTCTCATGGCCCTGATTGATGTTCGTATAAAGTATTATATGAAACACCATGACGCTTTTTTGATACTCTACCAGCGGCAGACCCCGATGGCCCCTGAAGTGTTAGAAGAACATGTGTACCCAGCCAGCTATGAAATGATGGGCCTACTTGAGCAGGCCCTCAAGGCCCTGCAGGCTGAGGGAGGGGCTAACACTGAACTTGATGCCCGCAAGGTTTCGAACCTGGCCTTTCTGCTGAGTAACGGCATTCTCTCGACAGCTATTTTTATGCAAAGGGCCGGGGGGAACATGAAGTTTAATACCACCGCCCTTGCAAATGAGGCCAAGAAGCTCTTTTTGGCCGCACTCACCCCCTGATCAAAGACTATTAATATCCCCTGAAAAAAACTGCAGAAAAAATTGAATAGTATTCAAATTTTTGATATAATATCAACATCAAAACTTCAGGAGGTCGAAAATGAAAATTGGCTCACAAACCCGTGTTTTACTGTTTATTTCAGCCGTCGTTGGCTTACTTGGGGTAAACGGCCTGTTCTTATATGGCTATTTTACCGAACCCACATTGATTCGGCAGGCCCTCAGCAATAAAGTTGCTCTGGCCTTTTTGATTGAGGCTCTGGCGCTGCTGGCCCTATTTCTGGTCTATGTGTACCAGCAGACCAGGTCGTGGGGGCAGGTATTTAAATACTACCTGCTATCAATGGCTGGCTCGCTGCT
>CAZHLC010000570.1:0-3423 GCA_964532545.1 uncultured Leptospiraceae bacterium
GTTGCCGGCAGCTACCGCATAGGTGCGCAACAAATACTTACCAGGTACCACCTGTGAGCCCTGTAAAACCGGGCAGCCACCCACCGGCAGCGGCTTCTGGGCAATATACTGGTTACCCTCTTGCATCAGGCGGCTACGCAGCTGCTCTTTATCAGTTATACTCAACTCAGCAGGAAAAACACTCTGAAACAGCACCGGCTGGTTAATTGGTTTAATCACATAAGAATCTAAGTCGGCCAGCACTGTCTGCAACGACTGCTCATCGCCCAGCCACTCAGTGGGCCTCACCGGTAAAATCAGTTCTTCTCTGAAATAGAACTTCGATATTTCATTAAAGTAGGCAAACAGTGCCGCATTTTCAAGGGTCGCACTGCCTACAGGGTTTGCTACAAAAACCGTTCTATTTCTAACAGCTTCAACCAACCCAGCCACACCCAGCAGTGAGTCTGGGCGCATATCAAGGGGGTCAGCAAAGTCATCATCGACTCTGCGAATAATAACATCAACCGGCTTGAGCCCCTCAAGAGCTCTGATATATACTCTGCCCTTGCGCACCAGCAGATCGCGGGCCCGGGCCAGGGTATAACCCAGATACGAGGCACCATAGGCCTGCTCAAAATACGTTTCACTGGCCTCACCCGGGGTTAACACCACCACATGAGGCTCTTCATCGGTGGTGGCATAATCGGCCATGGTGAGGCGCACCCGCCTGAAATAATTTGCAAGGCGATGTACCTGCGAATCACGGTAAATGCTTGAAAAAACCCGCGAAACCGCCAGCCGGTTTTCAAGGGCATAGCCAGCACCTGAGGGGGCCTCAACCAAATCACGGTGAACCATAAACTGGCCATCGGGCCTGCGTACAAGGTCTGCGGCATACAGGGGCAGACTGCGCACATCATGAACAGTTTCAAAGGCCCGGTACTTAAACCCTGAGTGTGAATAAATAATACCCGGGGGAATCACCTGCTCTTTGAGAATCTTCTGATCGGTATAAAGATCATGTAATAGATGCCCGAACAATTCGGCCCGCTGAATGAGACCACGCTCGACCGGCTTCCATTCTTCGCTGGTGAAAAGTAAAGGCAGCAGATCGATACCCCAGCTGCGGCTACGCTCTTCACCATGTACGGTATAGTTGGCCCCATTATCTTGTATAATGTGGTTAAGGGCCAGTTGACGTTGGGCTATCTCACCGGGGCCCAGTCTTGAAAGTGAATCAAATAGATAGGTATAGTGTTCGCGTAGATTTCCCCACTTATCAAACACCTCATCGAAATCAGCAGTTGAATTCTGTGTATAAAAATCAAACAGTGAAGTGCTTACCGGGTTCATTTAAGAGCGAAAAAGTCTGTATAGATCTGTTTTCCGAGTTGATTGATATTCGCCTGCATACGATCGAGATACTCATGCAGACCGCGCTCAAGTATTACATGGGCATCGTGCTGTATACACTGGGCATAGAGGTCACTGGCTAAACCATAGGCCCTGGTAGTATTGTAACGTGAGATCGACTTGCACACCTGATCAAGACAGAATAACAAAGACCGGGGAAACCGTCTCTCAAGCAGTAGAAACTCAACAATCACCCCATCACTGAATTCGGCCGAGTGTCTGTGAAACATTTGATAGGCACTGGCTGATTTTAATATGGTGGCCCAGAGCATCAGATCAATGGGTGTGCCTACATCATCAACAGAGGGCAATACCACATAATATTTCAAATCAAGAATACGGGTAATCTTATCGGCCCGCTCAATGAAGCGGCCGAGTCGCAGAAACTCCCAGGCGGTATCACGGGTTACCGTTGAATCTAAAATGCCCTGAAAAAGCTGGCTGTGCTGCTTTACTGCTTCAAAAAAGGCCGGGGCATCATACAGATTATCTGATTTCTTCTCAAAGGCCTCTTTAAGTTCAAGGTAAAAAGTATTCAGCTGCTGCCAGGCATCGCTTGAAAGATTTTCGCGCACAGTTCGGGCAATTTCACGGGCCTGGCTTATACATGAGTAAATCGAATTGGGGTTCTCTTTTTCGAAAACCATAAACCTAATGGCATTGTCTGTGCTCTTTTCTTTGTAGAGTTTTTCAAACAGCACCATATCGCCGGTGGTTTGAATCATGGGTTGTATTTCAAAACCGCCGGGCAAATCGAGCTCGAACTGCAGGTTTGCTTCAAGAAAACGGGCATAACTTTCAGCACGTTCGACATAGCGGCTCAGCCAGTAGAGATTGTTGGCCACCCGTGAGAGGGTCATTGATTTACCACCCAGGTATCTTTGCTGCCGCCGCCCTGTGATGAGTTCACCACCAGTGAGCCCTTGCGCAGAGCCACCCTGGTTAAGCCCCCGGGTATCACCCGAATGTCATCGCCATAAAGAATAAATGGCCTTAAGTCAACGTGACGCCCCTCGACCCCATCTTCACACAGGGTTGGTACTCTTGAGAGGCTGATGGTTTCTTGCGCAATAAACTGGCGCGGGTCAGCCTTGATCTTCTGTTTAAATTCTTCACGCTCAGCTGCACTGGCATGGGGCCCGATCAGAATTCCATAGCCGCCACTTTCGGCTACAGCTTTTACTACTAATTTATCAAGGTTATCGAGCACATGGTTCAGCTCGTTTTCTCTTGAACAAAGATAAGTGGGCACATTGGGAAGTATCACATCTTCATCAAGATAGTATTTGATGATATCAGGTACATAGGCATAGATGGCCTTATCATCACCCACACCAGTACCGGGTGCGTTCGCCAGGCTCACGTTACCCTTACGGTAGGCTTCAAATAAACCAGGCACCCCCAGCAATGAATCGCTGCGAAAAGCTTTGGGGTCGATGAAATCGTCATCAATGCGACGATAGAGCACTTCAACCGGCTCAAGCCCATCAATGGTGCGCATCATGACCCTGTCGTTTTTCACCACCAGGTCTTGCCCTTCGACCAGGTAGGCGCCCATCTTCTGGGCGAGAAAAGAGTGTTCGTAATAGGCTGAGTTGTATGCACCGGGCGTCCATACTGCGACATGGCCACGGTATTTTGGGCTGATGTATTTTAACAACTGCAGCAATAGATCAGGATAATCTGCCACCACCCGCACCTTAAGCTGGTGAAACAGCGGCTCGAAAATCTTTTTCATCAGCTCGCGGTTTTCAAGAACATAAGAAATGCCAGAGGGGGTACGCAGGTTATCTTCTAAAACATAGATGTTACCATCATCGCCGCGAATTAAATCGGTACCGGTAATGTGGCACCAGATCAGCTGGTTAGGGCGCAGGCCGATACACTGTTTGAGGTAGCCCTTGCTTGATTTCACCAGGTCTTCTGGCACAACCTTGTCTTTTAAGATCTTCTCTTCGTTATAGACATCGTGTATAAAGAGATTCAGAGACCGAATGAGCTGCTTCAAACCCCGTTCAAGCACCAGCC
>CAZHLC010000571.1:0-3419 GCA_964532545.1 uncultured Leptospiraceae bacterium
GCAGCCTGCGGCGTTATATGTCAGAGCAGAAATATCAAAATTCGTACCACTTGATGGAAAAGTGTTAAAAGTTTCAAGAGTCGCGCCCCCATTGTCTTTAAGGGTAATCTGATAACCACTGTCGTCGGTTTCTTGCGTGGTATTGTTTTTATAGAAAACAGAGAACTCATATTGGGGGGCAATATCATCACCCTGCTCAACCGTGGGGTTGGTCTGAGCTGCATTGTAGACCACATGCAGCTGGGCATTGGTTACTTCGAATTCGCCAGCCGCGCCATTGAGGCCCACATTCAGGCCCGAGGTGGCTGCATTTGAAGCATAAGTAGCCAGCAGATCTTCTTCGCCTGCACCCCCATTAAGTTTACGCACATCGATATAATAGCCGGTGCCCACTGGTGCAGTATCTGTGGCTTCAATATTTACTGAATATTCGGTACCGGTATGTTGAAAATTGCTGAGAATAAAACGGCCATTACCACCAGTAATGGGGCCTGCTTCTGGGTTATTGTTCAGGGTGAAAACATCACAGTTGCCGCCACACAGTGCTGTATTGCGTACCCGAATGCGGTAGCGGGTTTCTGCGTTTTCTTCTGTGGGCCCAGCCGGGGTCGTGGGCGTCACATCAGGATAATACACATTAAAAGTATAATCTGTGCCTACCCCTGCAGCCCGCTCAACCGTAGCATTTGAGCGGCCAGCGTAAACCACATGCAGGTTAGCACGCTGCACTTCAAACTCGCCGCCCGCACCAAGGCCTACCCAGACACCGTTGGCCGGGGCGGCATCGGTAGCCGAGTTTGAATTAAAGGGCGGTGAGGTTAAAGTTGCATAGCCTGTTGAGTCAAGCAGGTCACCTTCACCACCTGCCACTTTCGAAACTCTGATGTAATAACCGGTTGCGGCTGCGGCCGAGACCTTTGGCCTGATGATCAACTTCCAGTTGCCGGTAGAAAAGCCAGAACCACAGGCCGATGAGCCATAGAGCAGGTGTTTAGATTCATCATAGGCGCCAACATCCCACGTGCAGGTGGCCCAGTCTAAGTAATCAAACTGACCATCAACGTTGGCATTGCTTGAGTCAAAAATATTTACAGTATAACCGGTGTCGTTAAATTCTTGTGTGTCATCGCGGTAGAGCACCTGCCACTGAAACAGGGTGCCGTTATCGATGTTGTTTTCAAGGCGCTGCACCTGATTGTTGTTGAGGCCGGTATAGGCAATGCGCATCTGGGCACCGGTGACCTCAAATTCGCCCTCGTTCACTGCAGGCGTGGCGGTGTCGTCAAGACCACTGTTATTGGTAGGGGCGAGATCAATAGCCTGGTTCGAGGCATAGGCCGGGGTCAGGGTTGCGCCGGCTGAGCCCGCGTTTCGGCCAATTCTGACGTAGTAGCCGGTGCCAACCGCGGTATTGTTCTGGGCGCGCACGTTCAATTGCCAACATGAGGGCTCGGGCGCACAGGCCGCATTGGCGCCATAGCTGGGCAGCCCTAATACAAAGGCTGATGAAACATCAGTGTTTGAAGAATTATAGATCTCACGAATATATTCAGTGGGCTCGGTCTGCTGCTGTACCCCGTTTCGATAAAGAACATTATAGAAAATATTGAAGCCCACACCATCGGCCTTTTCGGTGGTGTTTGAGCTGATTGAACGGTATTTGATAATCAGAGTAGCGTTGTTTACCTTGAAAGTGCCTTCGTTGACCACCGGGGTACCGGGGTTGTCAAGGCCGGCATTGCCGTTGCCATCGGCGGTGGTAGAAGCATTTGAATTATAGGCGGCCAGAGTATCACCGTTTGTGCCGGCCAGTTTTTCAATGGCAACATAGTAACCATCATCTGATGGGGCGGCGATATTGGCCTGAACATTCACTTCATACCTGTTGGCCCCACCGTTATAGGTCATCTGGCTGACCGTAAACAGAGTCTGGCTGCCAATGCCGGCTTCGATGTTGTTAAAGGTCTCAAGAGCTGTATTGGTCTTGTCATAAACCACCAGGCGGTAGCCGGTGTTGCCGGCGGTGGCGCCGGTTACCTCGGTGCCATCATCGTAAAAGATGTTAAAGTAAAAGTCTGTACCGGCACCGTCAGCTTTCTCGAATTCATCGACGGTCATCTGGTTGTAGACAATATGCAGATTGGCATCTGTAACAGTGAAGTTATTGCTGCCCTTGGTTGAGAATGTATCAAGAACGTTTACACCAGGGTCTGAATATCCGATGGTGATGTAGTAGTCTTGTGCTGCTGATGTGTCTTTAGCCTTGATTCTGAAAGTGTAGGTGTTGGGTGTGCCCGCCGCATAGGTGATTGCGGTCAGATCAAAATCTGTACCTGTCTGGGCCGAGCTCAGATTGGTAAAGGTTTCTTGCAGAGTATCTGTAGCATCATCATATACCGAGATGGTATAATTGTTCAGGGCGATGGGCGGCACCGTCATACCATTGCCGGCTACTACCGTATCATAAATAGAGAACACATATTCACTCTGGTTGGCCGAGGCGGCATTCTGCTGCATTGAGGCGTTGTTGAGCGACACATTGCTCACAACCAGGTTAGTCACATCAAAGTCACCATCGGCAAGATCACCCGCAACAGAACTTTCTTCGGCCATCTGATCGCTGCCGCCGGTCTTCAATATGCCGATGTAGTAACCGGTGTCAACCGGGGCCCCGGTCAGGGCATCGACCCGCACCGACCACTTGGTGGCGGCGTTATAGCTGGGGTCTGTAATAAACCAGTTGGCTGCACCTGCGGTCATGCTATAGGTGGTGCCATTACCGGTTTTTTCGGCTACCATGACCCCACCATTGTCATAAACTCTGATGACATAGTCGAGATCGTTGGTTTCTTCTGTTAAGTCATCATATGTAATAGTGTAATTATAGCTGAGGCCACTGCCAGCCACAGGCTCGCGTTTCTGTGACTGGGCACTGAGAGTATTATAGGTGATACTCAGGTTGTTTTCGAACTGAACTTCAAACTCGCCATTGCCTGCACCGAGGCCTGTGCCCAGACCTACGTTGCTGCCAGTTGTGCCGGCATTAGAGGCATAGGCTGCCAGGGTATCTTCTTCAAGTGCCCCGCCAGAAGTTTTAGCCACGTCAAGATAATAGGTGGTTGAGGCCGGTGCATTATCAGTGGCTTCAATGTTAACCGTATACTGGCCGCCACTGTATGAGAACTGGCTCAGATCGAAGTTGGTACCATTGATGATGCCCGGGTTTGGGTTGGTGGGAATATTAAACGTATCACAGACGGTGCCCGGGCAGGCCACAGCAAGCGAATCGTTGCGTACCCGAATAGTGTAGGCCCTGTCTGTGGTATCTTCGGTGGTGCCGTCGGCGTAGAATACTCTGAAAGTGTAATCAGTGCCAATGCCGTCGGCCCGGTCAATCTGGGCATTGTTACGGTTTAGGT
>CAZHLC010000572.1:0-3413 GCA_964532545.1 uncultured Leptospiraceae bacterium
CATGGGTTTCGTAGTGCCCTTAGTGTAGGGCTCACTAAGCTGCTGATCATTGCGATAGAGGGCGCCATCTCTCACTGACAGCGTATCACCGGGCAGGCCCAGAACCCGCCTGACCAGTCGCATCTTATGCGGATTTTCAAGTGAAAAAATCACCAGCTCGCCGTGCTTTAAGCCCGCTGCATCTCTGGTTACCATCTCTACGATGTCACCCTTCTTGAAGGTGGGTGTCATACTGTTGGTTTTAAACTCATACTTTTTTGCACAGGCTGCAAGGGCCACGATGCAGAGAGCGGGTATCAGTTTCTTCAGCATAACGAATGCTCACAAACCAGGGCAGCCTGTCAAGCTGCTGAATTCTACAGTCTTACCGAAAGCCCATCAGATAGCGTACGCCGATAAGCTCTCTGGGCTGGCAAGAAACCAGAGATTACACTTAACAACAGCAGCACCCCGAAAAAGCCAAGTTCAAAGTAGCCAGGGGCGGCCAATTGCAGAGCCACCCCGGTATAGTTTTCAACTACAGGGGTAAAGAATACCAGCCCGGCATAGGTGAGCAATAGCCCAATAGCGCCGCCAATAGTTACCAGCATAACTGATTCAAGTAGAAACATACTGAAAATTTGCCTCGGGGTAGCACCTACTGAACGCAAGATTGCCATTTCGCGCCGGCGCGCCTGCAACGAAGAGAATATGGCAATGAGCATTGAAATCAAACTCACTAGAATCACCAGGGCTGAAATCACCTTGAGGGTATCTTCGGCTACCCGCATTGTGGCCCACAACCGTTGCAATTCAAGGCCAGGTAGAATTGCTGTTAGAGGTTCGGCCTCAAAGTCATTGATGTTGCGCATCAGCTGCAACGCTGCGATGCGCGACTTCAAACCAACATAGAAGGCGCTGATCGATTCAACCTTGAGTTTATTTGTGTTTATATCATTTGAGGTGAGCTCTTCTTCAGGTGGCAGCCCATTTTCCCAGCCCTCATGAATAGCTTCGATGGCCTCAAGGTTTACAAAAAGGGCCCGGTCTATGGGCGTGTGAGTCTTCTCGATTACAGCGCTTACTGTGAATGGCATGTCTCTATGATCATAGCCACCTTCACTCAGCCCATGACTCAGAGAAAGCTTCGAGCCAATTTTGTAGTTAAGAGTTTGAGCTACATGACTGCCAATCACAACCTCGAATAGGCGGCCGGGTGGTTTGCCCTCACCAAGACTGAGTAATTGTTTTTTTCGGAATTTATAGTTGCTGTAAAAAGCATCGTTAGTTCCCACAACCCGAAAGCCCTTATGGCTGTCGCCCAGACTGATGGGTATGGCCCATCTCACCATGGGGTTATTCTGCCATTTATTGAATGTTTTGTAGGATATATTATTGCGTGGCATACCAATATGAAACACTGAATAGAGTAACAGCTCGGTTGAGCCACCACGGGCCCCGACGATGAGGTCAGTTCCGCTGATTGTGCCTGAAAAGCTCTGCCGCATGCCCTGGCGAACCTGCTCGATACCCAGAAAAAGTGAAACGCCCAGGGCGATAGCTGCTAGACTGAGTGAAATGCTCAGAGCCCGGTTACGCCATGAATGCCATGTTAGAATGAGATTATTCATACTGCCCTGTTTACTTCTGCCATCACAATTTTTCTATCAAACAGGTGAGCCAGGCTCTCATCGTGTGAAACAAAGATCACTGTTGAATCACTTTCTGCGGCCACCTTGAATAATAGCTGAATAAAACGTTCTTTGTTGGCCGCGTCGAGACTCGAGGTGGGCTCATCAGCCAGAATAATTTCTGGTTTCATCATAAGCGCCCGGGCGCAGGCCGCTCGCTGGGCCTGACCAACGCTGATCTCAGATGCCCGACTATCAAGCTGTTCATTAATCTGCAGTTCGCTGGCCAGGTTTTTAAGGTGCTCTTCTGCATCGGCTACAGATTTATTCTGCACCTTCATGGGCAGCAGAATGTTTTCGCGTACGGTAAGATAGGGTATGAGGTTAAGGCTTTGAAAAATATAACCGATATGAGCCCCGCGAAAACGGTCTCGCGCTGCTGCCTTGAGCATACCCATATCAAAACCAAGTATATCGATGGTTTCAGGGGCCGGGGCATGAATGGCTGCCAGAATATTCAGCAAGGTGCTCTTACCACTGCCGCTGGGCCCGGCAATGAATACGCTCTGGTTGCGATTGAACTCGAGGTCTGCGATATCAAGCACCACCTTCTCAGTATAGGCAAAGCTTAAATTTTGAATCTTTATTAGAGGTTCGCTCAAGTCTGAAATCCTGCGCAAAAATCTATTCAGGCCTTTAGCTGGCAATCATAATTCATTTGGCAGGCTCTATCGCAATCGGGTTCTGACTTATGCCAACTGAAAGCTTTTCAATCAGGCGAATCTTTCGCTTTGTCTCACCCTACCGGGGGCAGTTTATCTTTGCTACCTCTTCAAGTGTGCTTAATCGAATTCTCGATCTAATGCCGCCTCTGCTGGTGGGCTGGGTTATTGACTCATTAAACCGTAACCCCCCCGGGTTTATCAGTTGGCTCATGGGCGAGACCGAACCTTTTGCAATGGCTATGTTCTTGGCGATTCTGGCGGTCATCATTTTTGCTTTAGAGAGTCTGTTTCAATACATGTACCAGTACGCTTTTATGACTCTCGCCCAGAAGGTGCAGCACGATATTAGAACAACCACCTATAACCATCTGCAGAGTCGTGAGATGGCTTTTTTTGATAATCACCGCGTGGGTGATTCAATGGCCATGCTCAATGATGATGTAAACCAGCTCGAGCGCTTTCTCAACACTGGTTTCAACCAGCTGGTGCAGCTGTTTATTCTATTCGGTTTTTCAGCCTGGGTTCTTTTTGATGTCTCATGGCAGCTGGCTCTGGTGGGTATGTTTCCCATACCCTTAATTATTCTGGGAAGTTTCTACTACCGGCGAAAAATTGCACCCCGATATCTACAGGTGCGCGAAAGCGTGGGCCAACTGGGCAGTCTGCTTGAGAATAACCTGGGTGGCATCATGGTGATCAAGAGTTTTACCGCAGAGGGTCATGAAAGTGAGCGGGTGAAAAATGAATCAGCCGAATATCTCAAAAGAAACTTTGCAGCCATTAAATTCAGTTCGATTTATGTACCACTGATTCGTATGTTCATTGCCATAGGCTTTGGCGGAGTTTTACTGCTGGGCAGTTACTGGGTTCTTAATGATTCAAGTATTTTAACAGTGGGCGAGCTTGTTTTATTTTCGATGATGATTCAACGATTGCTCTGGCCCCTGACTGGCCTCGGGCAGATTTTTGATGATTTCGAACGGGCTCGGGCCAGCGGTATTCGTATTTTTGGTTTGCTCGATACCCCCAGCACCATTGTAAATTCAGCCGATAGCCTCGAGCTTGCCAAGACCCAGGG
>CAZHLC010000573.1:0-3407 GCA_964532545.1 uncultured Leptospiraceae bacterium
CTTCATTTACTTCGGCCAGAACCCTGACCATGCGCTTGCCGTCACGGTAGTGCAGCACCGAAGGCTGCCAGAAAAGTTCGGCATTGCTGAGGCGGGCCAGATTGAGATCAAAGGCGAATGTCTGGGCCACAAAAGAACTGCTCAGCTTATTTACGGGCAGGTTCTGGCCCTCATTTGAAGTCACCAGCAGCGGCATGGGGTCTTCATCGCCCCGGTATTCACCGGCATAAAGACCACGGGTTCGGCCCAGCACAGTTGATGTCACCGAAGAGCGGGCCAGGCCAAAACTGAGTGCCGAAGCATCGTCTATAGCATAGCGCAGGTTGGGCTGGCCTACACCAAGCTCAGAACGAACATTGTTGGTGCCCTCAAGAGCCCGCAGTCTGGCCACCACAAGGTTGCCGGTTTTTAACAACTGCTCTGCGTCATCGTGATAGAGACGAATTTCAATGGGGGCCTTAATCGGTGGCCCCTGCTCAAGCCTTCTCACAATGACCATGGCCCCGGGCAGCAACTCTTGCCCTTTTCTCTCGACCTCTGCTCTCAGGTCATTTGCCACATCAGCATCTTTGGTGGTAATAATCAGCTGGCCCAGGTGGGGGCTGCGGGGTGAACGATTCAGGTTATAGTAAAACAGCGGTGTACTGCGCCCCGAAAAACTGGTAACCATGCTTACCCCGGGCTGCTTTGAAATGAGAGCCTGATATTTACCAAGGGCATCATGGGTTGTGGGCAGAGTGGTTCCTTCAGGAAAGCGCACCTCGGCCACCAGCTGGTTACGATCAGCAGAAGGAAAAAACTTCTTATCAAGACTCACAAAGCCAAAGCCGCAGACCACCACAAACAGCAGGGCCACCGCAAGTACAGCTGCCGGCTGGCGGTTAACCAGTGAAGCCACACGGCGGGCCAGTGGCGCTATAAAGGGCCAGGCCCGGGCTGTGCCAGCTTTTAAAACTTTCTGAGCAAACAGGGGGGTGACAAAGATGGCAAACAGAAAGCTCATCGACAGAGTTAAGATGGCAATGGTCGGTATTGAGCGGGTAAAATCGGCACTGTTGCCGGCCGCCCCCAGCATGGGTAGAAAAGCAGCCACCGTTGTTCCGGTAGCCGCTAACAGAGGCATAAAGAGCCGCCCTACCGAATTTTTCAGGGCCTCTTCAGAAGCAATGCCGTTGTCGATCTGCTGCTGCATACTCTCGGTTACCACGATCACATTATCAATCAATAGACCAAGGGCCATGACAAAGGCTGCAATTGAAATCTGGTGTAAAATTCCCCCGCCCAGGGCAAAGACGCCCAGCGATGCGATGGTAATTAAAGGAACCAGTATGCTCACCAGGGTACCAATGCGAATACCCATTGAAAGCACCAGCATCAGGGCTACGATGGCCATGCCGCTTAAAAGAGACATCAGCAGGTCTGAGATACGGGTTTCAACATAGGCAGGTTGAAAGTTTACTTCAACCAGCTCAAAAGTCTTGTTATTCTTTTTATACTTTTCAATGGCTGCCCTCACCTGCTCGCCATAAGAAACCAGATTGATTTCTTTTTTAGCAACAAGTGAGACCCCAACCGCCGGCCTGCCGTTCACCCGCATGTACTCAATAGCAGGGCGCCCGTCGGCCATCTTAATGTCAGCCAGATCACCCAGCAGAATGGTATCACCAGAAGCCAGCGCAACCGGAAACGTTTTGATTTCTTCAACCGAACTGAACGATGAATTGGTCAGAATATTCAGTTTGCGGTTTGAAACATAAAGAGCCCCGGCGGGTAGCGCCCGGTTACTCTCGCGCAGCTGGTTCACCAGCTGCTGGTACCCCAGGCCGGCACTGCGCAGCCTGGCACTGTCGACGCTGATGCGTATCTCTTGCCCGGGGTCACCCACGATTTGCGTTTTAGCCACCAGGGGCAGCTTCAACATCTTTGTTTTGAGCTTTTTGGCCTCTTGCAGCAGAGCCTGGCGGTCTTCGCTGCCAGTGAAGGCATAGATGATCGATTCTAAATCAAGCACCTGCCTGTTTAAGTCTGGCTCAAGAGCATTACCAGGAAACTCTTTTTGCGCATCATCTAAGGCGTCTTCAACCTGCTTCCACGCCTGGTTGATTTCGCCTTTCGATGACAGTTTATCGACGAGTCTAACATTGAGTATGGCAGACTCAGAGCGCACCAGGGTATCAAAGTCTTTTATTTCGCTGACCTGGGCCAATTCATCTTCAACGGGTTTCACCACAAAGCGCTGAACTTCTTCAACTGTGGCACCCGGGTAAATGAGGGTAACCAGACCAAAACGTTCGGCCAGTCTGGGGTCTTCTTCTTTAGGCATGGTAAACCAGGCGAGAGCACCCAGAATCAGCATAAAGGAAACCGTGGTAAAAATCAGTGAACGCCAACTGATTAAATTCTCTGCAAGCTTCATCGCTGGGCCTCAAGATGCTCTGCTTTAGCAATAACTTCAACCTGATCGCCGGGTAAGACCTGCTCATGGTTGGCCAGCAGAACCTGATCATCGGCCTGCAGGGGGGCCAGCACCGATACCCGGTTGTCAGCCAGCTTCAGGGGCAGAGCCGCAATTTCTTTTACCCGGTTTTTTCTGACCACCCAGAGGTGAACCTTTTCACCGGTGGGGGCATAAAGGGCATTAATGGGCAGCTTATAGGTTTTAGCGGCCCTCAAGCTTAAAGTAGTTTTAACCCGTTTGTACTCAAGCAGACCACTCTGGTACTTAAAAGCGGCCGTGATATAGCCCTCGCCCCGCTCGACAATGGGCGCTCTGATATTGGCCGCTCTAAACAGTGATGTTTTGAGAGTCAGATAGTTTTTCTTGTGCGCCTTCTGCAGCTGGGCCGGCAGCTCAAAGCGAACCGTATAGTTACCGGGGTGAGCTACAAGTGCAAGGGCCTGCCCTTTTTTTATGCGCTGATTCTTTTCTACCAGAATCTGGCGCAATAGACCGGGCTTCGATGCCCGCAGAATAACTGTTCTGCCTTTAGCTGTTTTCAGGCTGAGAATACTCTGGCCGGCCCTTACCCGAATACCGGGGCGGGCCTGCACCGCTTTAATGGTAGCCTGATATTTCGCTACAATCTTCTCTTCACTGGCCGGCTTGACCGTGCCGCTGAGAGTTATGGTGGCCCTCTTTTTCTGAGCCTGGGCCGCCTCAGCCAGAACCTTCTTGGGCTTTGGCGCCTCAGTTGACTGATGGCAGCCCGCTGTGACTGTCAAAACCAGAAATATTGTAATAGTCTTTGAGTTCATTTGGTTTTTTCCTTAAAAATGATTACCTGCTTTATCTTTAAGCTGACTATATACCACAATGTAGACAGTGTCTACATTTTACGTCGATAAATGTAGACATCGTCTACTTTTTTTCATATTTTGCTCAAAATGCCCCGAAAAAAGACATTTCA
>CAZHLC010000574.1:0-3406 GCA_964532545.1 uncultured Leptospiraceae bacterium
TTTGCTCAATTCAGTAGTAGCTTCTTCGAGCTGCTCTTGCAGCTGGTTCGCTTCTTTTTCTTTTTCTTCTGCGGTCAACCTCAACTGATCGTTGGTTGACTTAAGATCATCATTTTCAGTTTCAAGTTTGCTGTTCTCAACACGTAAATCAGAAATCAGTTCAAGTGCCCTGACGATTCTGCCTTCAAGTTGTTCCAGTTGCTCCATTGTTAACATGGCGAATCTCCTTGGATTTTTGGCTCTTTTATATATGCCAGATCGGTCAGTGAATAAATTAACCGGTCAAATTGACAACTTTTTTTTTCGAACCTTATCGGTTCATGGGATTTTCAATGATTCGAACCGACGTAGGCGGGCGAAAACTGAAGAGACTGGCTTTTATACCGCGGCCAACCTTTACATTTGAAAAACTGAATGTCTGCACCTGGTCTTCATGACGCATTCTCACACTTGCAATCATTTTGCCTCTGACGGTTACCACAATTTCTTCGTAGTAAGCACCTGGCTTGGTAAAGACATAACTGTTGCCACGAATGCTGCCGGTATAAGATCTTAAAGTTGAGAATAAGCCACCCGAGGCACCACCAACATCTTGTTTCGCTGCCAAAACAGACCCGGGGTTGTAAATGACCAGCTGGCGGCCATTGGTTGCAATAACCCCGCCACCAGACATCTTGACATGAAGCTTGTTAGGGGCCTGGTAATAAAGTTTGCCCGATCTAACCATACCACCAGAGGTGGTCAGAGCAAAATTTGCTGAAAAACTCGACCTGAGACCACCAGCACGTGACTTGAGTGCATTGTAGGCATCTTGAGCCTGCACGGGCTGAATCAGCCAGAGCAGTAAAAAGAAGCTGACGGTGCAATGGGCTATGTTTTTCATATTACCTACCAGGCTGAGAAAAGAACAGGCACAGACAATTGATTTTTAAACGGCTGGCATTACCTATTTTACTGCTTTGGGCAACCGCAGGTACTGTGGCAGCCCTGCCCTGCGAAAGCCTGAATAGAATTAATCTGCTGAACCACTGGCAGTTCAGCCAGGCCCTTGTATTCAGCAACCTGGCTGCCCTTCGCTGTAGTTTTGAATCATCTCTTGAGGCCAGCAAGAGCTTCTCTGATCGCCGCCGTTATCAGGGTGGCGTTAATGCCGGCCTGTTCAATTTTGAAATCAATCTGCGCTTTGAACGCGCTGAACGGGTGCTAAAGGCCGTACCCAGAGATTTCAGCGCCCAGGTTTTTCTCTGGCAGCGGGCCATGGTCAAGGCCTATCTGGGTACGGTGCGCCTGCTTAAAGATATTAACCCATGGCCAGGGCTAACCTACTACGTCGTTTCGCGCTCGCCGGCCTTCCCCTATGTGTACATGAGTACCATCGAAGATATCAGCTATAATCTGCGCACTATACCCTTTCTCGATGATCAAAAGATTAAACTTCTGTCTAACACCCAGGCTTCATATGGGGCCGGTATTACGCTTACCCTGTTCTAATTTAAACGACCAGCAGCGAAGCATCAAGGGCAAAGCCGGCCGCCGGCAGGTTCTGATTTGAATACTTTGAAATCAGGTCGTTATAGGCCCCGCCCCGCAGTGGTGGGTGGGTCAGGCCGGGTACATAGGTTTCAAATAATAAACCTGTATAATAATAAGAAGGTCGCACGAGCAATGGTTCCCAACGAACGGGTACGCCCTTTTCATGCAGCTGCTGCAGAATTTTCGGAAAAGCTTCCCACTGGTCTTTGAGTTCGTTAAGAATCTTTTCTTGTTGTTCGTTCTCAGGCTGCAGGGCATTTTTAAAATTCTGCCAGCTTTCAAGGTCTTCAAGATTCTCGGGGGCAAACAGCAGATTACGGGCTACTAGATGGGCAGTCTTACTGCCAAAACCGAAACCTTCAAGAATGGCTGCGAGGGCCGGTGCGTTTCTTTCACGAATAACCAGCCGCAGCTCATCATGGCCAAAGTGTTTCTCTACAATCTTGTAGGCATTGATATCACCCAGCAGCATAATGTGTTCAGAATCGAAAGATGTTTTGAGAATATGATGGCCGAGGGTCATCAGCTCAACAATGGCCTCACCTTCTTCGAGGCCAATCATTTCAGCGCCTACCTGATAAATTTCGCGCCGGGTCAAATGGCCCTTGTCATCATCAAGAAACACTGGCACTGTATAATAAAAACGCTGCACCCCTGACTCAATACGGTTATATTCAAGCTGGTTACAGAAACCCTTGATCACCTGCACTGTTACATCATTGCGCAGCGATAATTCGGTACCCGAACGGTCACGAAACTTGAAAAAAGAATCACCTTCATAGACTTCAAAGGTTTCGGGGTAGTCAATGGCGGGAGGCATTACGCGCGAATAGCCCCGTTCTTTAAGAAAGCTCTGGGCGTGACGGGTTTTTTCTTCAAGTACCTGGGTTTCACTCTGATCTAAAAATGAAAAACCCCGGGGGGCCCGTGTGCGGCGGTATTGTTTATGCATTATTTCAGCTCTCGCAGATCTAGAAGTTTTTTGATGGGCTGAACTGTATGTTGCAGCAGGGCAACCCGGTTGTCGCGAATCTGCTCATCTTTATGCATAACCATAACATTGTCAAAAAAGGCATCAACGATTGGCTTGGCTGCAGCCAGGCTGCGAAAGAATTCTTCGTAGTCTTTCTGATAAAGCAGTGATTGCGAAAGTTTCTGACGCAACTCTAAGGCCAGCTTAAACAGTTTCTTTTCTTCGTCACTTTCAAGCAATTCTTCTTTTACGTTCGAAGGCAGGGTTTCAATGTTGAACTTTTTATGATAATCTTCAAGCAGATTGTTCATGCGGGTAAAGGCCACCATCATGCTGACAAAATTCTCATCTTGCTGCAGATCTTTGAGGGCGCTCAGTTTGAGATATAAATCATAAATATCGCTGCTGTCAGTATAGAGAGCCGCCCTGATCATCTGCTTTGAAAACTTTTCTTTTTCAAAAATAGTACCAAGTCTGATGATTAAAAAATCCCAGATGTCATTGGTTACGCTGATCAGCTGCTGCCCCTCGCTTTTGTTCTGGGGCTGTGGAAAGTAACCCCAGAGAGAACTGATCAGAGTTTCGAGACGCAGGTGAATTTTATTCTGAATGATAATTTCGATTAGATAAAGAGCCTGGCGGCGCAGCCCCAGGGGGTCTGTGCTGGCTGTAGGGGCCTTGCCCAGTAGAAAGCCCGCCATAATATTATCAATCTTTTCAGAGATACTCAGCAATACACCCAGCGGCGACTGGGGATACTCATCGTGCTGGTTACGGGGCTGGTAGTGTTCTAAAATAGCCTCGCAGATTTCGGGCTTTTCATTATCTAAACCAGCATAGATTTTACCAATTTCACCCTGCAGGTGATCAAATTCATATACAAGCTGGGTAGTTAAATTG
>CAZHLC010000575.1:0-3404 GCA_964532545.1 uncultured Leptospiraceae bacterium
GGTAGCGATAGATGTTTTCAGAAATAACAATACTGTTGTCGACCAGCATGCCAAGCGAGACGATCAAGCCCAGCATCGAAATAAGGTTAAAGGTTATGTCAAAGGTGGGAAATACCAGCACGGCCCCCAGAATCGTCAGGGGCAGCGAAATACTGGTAATAATGGCGTCGCGTACTGTGAGAAAAATCATCAACACCAGTACCACCAGAATGAAACCGACGCTGGCATTTGATGAAACTACATCGAGGCGATGCAGAGTGCGTTTGGCCTCGTCGTTAATCACCTGAAACTTCATACCTTCGGGAATTATTTTCTCAAGAGTCTTCAGGCGATCTTTGATAGCATCGGCCAGCACGATCTGGTCAGAGCTGGTTTTTTTAATGATGATGAGACTCAGGGCTGGTTTGCCATTGACTCGGGCTAAGAAATCAGGCTCTTCATAGGTATCAACAAAGTCGGCGATTCTACCCAGGGTAAGGTTAAACCCCAGGTCATTACCCCGCACCGGCAGGCCAGCCAGGTCTTTAATCTCTTCAAACTGGCCGGTGGTGCGCAGGTTGATGGCTTTTTTCTGTGAAAAGGTTCCGCCGGGTATATTTACATTCTTGGTTTGAATGGCCTGATTTATTTCGGCCAGGCCAATTGAACGACCCCGCATAAGAGATGGTTTGGCCTCGACCCACCACTCGCGGTCGCGCTGAGCAAACACGTCTACTCTTGATACACCCGTTACTTTTTCGAGCTCTTCTTCAATAAGTCGACCAGTCTGCTGCAGCTGGTGTTCGGTAACATCGCCATAGAGAGCCACCTCAAGCACCGGAAAATTCGAACTTTTGCGTTCTTCAAAGCTTGAGGGGTCGGTAACCAGATCAGGCAGATCGGTTACATTCTGCACCGCCCGTCTCACTTCATCGACATACTTCTGGGGGTCACTTTCATCAAGGTCAATGCGCACCTGTATTTCAGACACAGAGGTGCGTGAAATTGAACGAATTTGATCGATAGCTTCAACCTCTCGAATCTTGTCTTCAATAGGTATGGTAACAAACTGTTCAACATCGGCCGGTGAAGCGCCGGGGTAGACCGTGGTGATTTTGATCTCATGCAGATCAACATTAGGAAAGCTCTCGCGTCGCAGCGAAAACAGGCTGAGCAGACCCGCCAACAGCAGAAACGCCACCAGCAACCAGACCAGCAGGGGTCTTTCAATAAAATAGGCTATTAAGCGATAACCTGTACTTTCTTCTGTTTGTGAACTCACTTGATAACCTTCTCTATTAATAATTTCATACGTTTGCGGTAGTCTGTAACGCTGGGCAGATCTGTGCGCAGCCCAATGCTTGCATAGAGCAAGACTTCGGCCAGGGGTTTGTCTTTGACAACGCCACTGAGCAGCTCGATAAATTCATGATTTTTCTGCATCTTGATATCACTCATGACCTTATCACCGATTTCGAGTATTTCGCTGGCGTGGGGTGATGACCTGAGTTCTGAGTACAGGTCGATGAACCAGGTTTCAAAAAAAGCCATAACCCGCTTTTTTATGGCGAACTTTTTATTGTCAGATGCTTCAATTGCGGCTAATTTAGCCGACATGATGTGGTCGCCCATCTGGCGAACGAGATCTTCTTTGTTCTCGAACAGCTGGTAGAGCGATGAACGTGAAATATCAGCCCCTTTGGCAATATCTTCGAGGCTGGTTTTCGCATAGCCATACTGCATAATGCAGCGAAAGGCCGAATCGTAGATCGATAATCGTTTTTCTTCTTCAGTCTGTTTTGGTGGTCGCCCCAGAGTTTTCATACGCATGTACATATTAACACTTTTTGTATTTTTTGTCAAAAAATAGTTAAGGCCCTAAATTCTGCTGAAATTGATTTTCTCTTTGAGTTGGGCTGTGAGTCTGCACTGAATGCAACGCGTGATTTTTGTTCTGATATTACTCTCTTTTGTAGGTTGTCGATCTTTCATCTCAAAATCTGAGAAGACCGCCGAGCACAGGGCTCTCTATGTAATGATTGAGTTTAAAGACCGCAAATTTCCTGAGACGCGCACAATAGCCCATTACCAGAAGTTGCTATTTGGTAATAAGGGCTCTGTACGTGACTACTTTAAAGAGGTTTCATACGGCAAATTAGAGCTGGCGGGGCAGGTCATCAAAGCCAAACTCGACATGTCGATAAAATCTTTGGTATATCGAGAGTTTTCGCAGAAAAGCTCGGCCCGCCTTGCAACCCAGCTTGAAAAGGTTCTAAAGCAGGCAGCCAAACAGATTGATTTGGGTCAATTTGATTTGCTCGATACTGAGTTCAGGCCCAGGCCTGATGGTTATATCGATCATATTGGGTTTATTGTGCCGGCTACTGCTCAAGAGGTCTGGTCTCACTACAATCGAGAATCTGCCGAAATTCGGGTGGGTAATCTCAAGGTTGCTGATTTTATGCTGCTCAATACCACCGAGCCCATGGGCTTATTTGCCCACGAATTTGGTCATTCACTGGGTCTGCCTGATCTGTATGATTCAAAACGGTTCAAGTATGGCGTGGGCCCCTACAGTCTCATGGCAACCGGCAGTCGCCTTGATGACGGTGACACCCCTTCTCATATATCTGCCTGGGGCAAGGCCGAGCTTGGCTGGCTCAGGCCCCTGTTAGTTGACGCTGCAACCCTGAGCAGTCAGAGTTATATTCTGCAGTCGGCCAACCGTAAACCCATGGCACTGCGGTTGCAGCTGCCAGCTGGCTTGAAACATGATTATCTATTAATCGAGTATCGCACACGCGTTGGTTACGATAGCGATCTGCCTGCAGGTTATGTGCTGATCTATGCAGTTAAAGAATATGCGCAAACCGTTGATACGGTTGAGGTTTTGCAGGGGGGTGCCCTTGGGGCCACCGGCAAGAAATTTCTCTACAAATTAAAAAAGAAAAAACTTGAAGTTCGAATAAATAAGAAAGAAAAACAAAGCGCGACCATCGCGGTCACGCTCAATTGATTTATTTTAGATTACAACGAACCTCGGCTTCGTTTGAAACCGGGTTAATTCTTCGTTTGCAGTTCAGAGCCAGTTCTTGGCCACACTGGTTGTTCACTACCAGGTTGGTTTGTTTTTCAATTACCATGGTCGTCTGAACCCTGCTGCTGCAGGCCCTGTTTTTAATATGCAGCTGCAGATCACATTTGGTGAAATAGCTGGCGTATTTATTTTTGTAGCTGCCCTTGATCTGGTTAGCTGAGGGCTTCATAGCCCGACCATTGCAGATAACCCGGCTCTGGTTTCTCAGTTTGACAGAGGTAGAATCAATTTTAAAAAACTCACGCACCACGGCAGGCTGGTAGTTTTTTGAGTTGGCTGCACCGGTACCGCCAGTTCCCCCGGTGCCGCCAGTGCCGGCCAGCAGTAC
>CAZHLC010000576.1:0-3395 GCA_964532545.1 uncultured Leptospiraceae bacterium
GGCTGCGCCTGTGCGTGACCAGATGCCCATGAGTGCACCCAGTAAAAGAAGATAGAGTATAAGAATACCCGCAGCGTTTTGAGTCATCAGGCTGGGCAGCAGTACTTCATCGAGCACGTCGTAGACCCCGAAGATAAATCCCCCCGCTACAATACCGCCGAATAAAGAGGTAATAGGTTCTTTGGTCACCCAGCAGAGAATGATGGCAACCAGGGCCGGGTAGAGCGACCAGAACCCCCAGTGTTTCTTTGCGGTGATTTTAAAGTAGGTGGTAACCCCTGCTGTAGTCTTAGCCACGTATTCCACCATCTGGCGGGGGCTTTCACCCCGGTCATTGATGGCCTCGATGTATTGCTGGGTAAGAAGGGCGTTTTCGTCGGTTTTCAAATCAACAATCGAGCGCTTTTTCTCACGAAAGATGTAGTAGGGTTTCTGTTCTTTGTCGAGTTTTACGTCGAGGGCGACTTTTTCAAGGGTGAACTTTGGGGGAGTGTTCATGCCAACCCAGGCTGAGCCACCAAGGGCCAGAATGAACAACCATGCTGAGGGCTTTTTTAAACCATATAGATAAGACCGTGCGCTGACTCTTTTTGCCATGATTGTTTTCTGAAGCCCTGTGGTTTTTTTGCCAACCAAGCCAGGGGTCAATTCATTTATCGGCCTGCTTAAAAGGCAATATTAGCCACTTAAAAAAAGCTTACTCTATAAAAAAACTTGGGTAAAAACCTGCCAGTTAGTATCCGATAAATCTTTATGAAATCTTTTCAGGGCGTTCTATTGATTCTGGGCAGCCTTTTTCTCTACAGCAGCATGACCTGTATGTACATGCCCCTGCAGACCTCGCCTGCAGAAACTACCCAGAGTAAGGTAATTGTCGACCGGCATGAGCCCGCTGCCGAAACCCAGAAAACGCAAACCTTTGCTAACAAAGCAGATAATATCTTTCAAACAAAGGCCATCGAAGAGAAACAACAGTTCTGGAACTTTATGGCCCAGCTGAGACACAGCAAACAACCCCGGGCCAATGTTATTGTTGAACGTACCATTCGGGTATCAGAACCAGGCTATACCCGGGGAATTTATCTTTCGAATAATTCAGGCAATTCAGTAAAACGAATGAAGGCCTTTATCAAGCAGGCCAGGGCCCACAATATTAACACATTTGTAATCGATGTGCAGCCGCGTATGCCCAAACAATCGATACTTGCCATGGTGCGAAAAGCCGGTATCTACCCTGTATCAAGGGTCGTAGTGTTTGAGGGGGGCCTCAAAACCAGAACACCCAGCGCTAAACATATCAATAAAGTTCTGTCAGCCGTGCGGCGCTCAGCTTCGGCCGGTTTTCTTGAGGCCCAGCTTGACTATATTCGTTATGCTGACTATAAATCACTGCGTCGCCTGTCATTGAAGTACAAATACAGTGTAATTGAAGGAATTTTATCGCGGGCCCGGCAAGTTGCAGACAGCAGCGGTATAAAGCTCGGGGCCGATGTTTTTGGGCGTATTACCCTGAATAATAATGATCACATTGGTCAGCGCCTTGAAAACTTCGCCAAATACATGCATGTGATTTACCCCATGGTATACCCGTCTCATTATACAGGTGATTCTTTTCGTATCAGCAAACCCTATCATACCGTTAAAGAAGGCATCTTCAAATCAAAGCAGCGTATTAAAACCAGCCGTATTGTGGCTTATATTCAGGGTTTTACCTGGCGGGTCGATCGTTCAGGCCTGAGCCTGTCAGAATATGTGCGCAAACAAATGCGGGCCTGCGAAGATGCCGGCGGTGACGGCTGGGTAATCTGGAACCCCCGCAATGCCTATGCAGCCTCATATAACGCTATGAGGCGTGACGCCAAAATAAAAGCTAAATATGCAAACGTAGAACCTAAAGAGACCAAGCCCATAGAGCCCAGCCTGATGAAAAAGAAGCCCCTTGAGAAGCGGGCTAAGAAACTAGAGCCCTGTCTCACCGGCTCTTGTGCGCAAACTCTCAGTAAAGATGATATAGAAGGCTGATGGCCGGGCTCAACATTGTGGCGCTGCCCATCGGCCACTCGCAAGATATCACTATTAGAGCCATGCAAACTCTGACCGAGGTCGATTTTATCGCCTGCGAAGATACCCGCAAGCTGAAAGACTTGCTGCGCCGCACCGGCATTGAAACCGAGGCACGAATCTTCGTTTATAACAAAGATAACGAAAAAAATTCAGCCCGCGGGCTGGTCGATCTGCTGCAACAGGGGCAGAGTGGGGCGCTTGTTGCAGATGCTGGCACCCCCAAAATTTCAGACCCGGGTCATGATCTGGTAAAACTCTGCTACGAACAAAAAATCGAAGTCAAAGCGGTGCCAGGGGTTTCGGCCCTGACCTGCGCTCTGAGTATTTGCCCCTTTGCCGTGCAACCCCTGCTTTTTCTGGGGTTTCTGCCCCCCAAAGACGGTAAAAGAATCAAAATACTGCATAATTATGCCACATTTCAGGGAACTGTGGCCTTTTATGAGTCTGTTCATAAGATTGAAAAACTAATAGACAACCTCATGAATACGTGGGGTAATGGGGAAGTATTCATTGGTCGTGAATTGACCAAACAATATGAAGAAACCTTCTGGGGGTCTCTAGAAGAGGCTACCGAGTGGGTAAAAAAGAAAAAAGGTGAATTTGTTGTGATTATCCGCAAGTCTGACTGATGAGTCAGAAAGGCAGAAATTACCCTCTGCAGCGCAAAAAAAAGTTATTTATTCTGCGCCATACGCCGATAATATACATAGAATAAACCAATACTTGCAAACACCAGTATGGTTGTTGTGGTAAGAGGTAAAAGATGGTAATAGACAAAATAGGAAATGTCGGTAAAATCTTTAAGCAAGACAAGCCTCAAGCACCCAAGGCTAAGGCAGAAAGCAAAAGTCTGGGCTCTGATTCAGTTTCGATCTCGCAAGAGGCTCTGAAAGCTGCTGATGTAGCCAAAGGCAAGCAAGCCGTCAAAAACACTGCTGAGATTCGCAAAGAGCGGGTCGAAGAAGTAAAGGCTAAGTTGGCTCGAGGAGATTACGATAAGATCGATAATGAGATCTTAGAGAAAGTCGCCGATAAGATTGCCCAACATTTAATCAGATAGTGCGCGCAGAGAGTGATTCTGGGTGAGCATTGCTTCATGGATTGATTATCACTCTCCTGCGCGCATACATTTCGAAAATGATTCGACCTTCAAAATGGGCAGTTGGATCGCTGAGTTCGGTAGCCGTGCTCTGCTCATAAATATCCGCAAAGATCAAAAAAACCAAGACGAATTAGCTATCATCAAAAACGGGCTCTCGAAACATTCAGAGGGGGCCATTGTATATGATGACCTGTATGGTGAACCTGATACAGAGCAGATTGACTCTGTA
>CAZHLC010000577.1:0-3392 GCA_964532545.1 uncultured Leptospiraceae bacterium
AAAACCGGCGAAGTTCATTTTTTGTAAACCCAGCAAGCCCCGCCCATTAGAGCTGGGCCATCGTTCTCTTATCTCACGCCCGTGAGAAAACTCAAAAAACTTGTAGATGATTTCAGTTTGCCAGGTTATTATTATCAGACCCCCAGCAATACTTTATAGAACTTATGAGTGAAGAAATAAAACACCAGCAGAATGAACACAAGGGCGCCTTTATATTTGAGGTCGACGGCAAGGCCCTGGCTGAGATGACCTATACCGGCACTGATACCACCATTATCATTGATCATACTGATGTCGATGCGTCATTGAAAGGCCAGGGCGTCGGTGCAAGGTTGGTCGAGGCGTGTGTGAATTGGGCGCGGGCCCAGAAAATCAAAATTATTCCGCTGTGCCCGTTTGCAAAATCTCAGTTTGATAAACACCCTGAGTATGGTGATTTGCTGTAGGTTGCCCGAGCTATTGTAGCGCTGCTTCACTGACTATACTGGTTTTGGCAGGCAGGCGACCACCCTTAATAATCGCAACCTGAGCCCAGCCCTCTAAAGGGTTTTCTAAACCCGAAATCAGCGCTGTTCGACTTAATATAGGTTCTTGCACCACCGGTGCGACCCATGCAACCCCATCAACAATGACCGCGAGTTTTTTCTTAACGGCTCTCTTGGTGCCCAATGCAAACTTTTCAAAGCCTGCTTCTGTGAACTCAAAAGAGATTGCCTCTTTCATTTGCATACGATCATAAAAAATAAAAGTTTTCTGCCGATTCATATCTAAATCGCTTATGATTGGTTCTTTTTCAACAACAAACCAGACGTATTCATTTTCGTCAAAAACATGTTCTTCAGCTATTTGACGTGATTTAACCAGGCGTTCACCGTCGTTTAAGCGAACTTTTGGTTTACCTGCCGATTTGATTTCTCTCAAGACAATATTAAATGAGACCTTGCCGGGCTTTGCAATCAGTTGCTTAATGTACTTGAGCCGATCTTTGTCTGGCCTCTTGCCCAATAACTTTAAAACAATTTTCTGAGCCTCTACCTTGATACTGAAATTCAGCTCAGCATCAGTGAAGCGACTCTTTAAGACTTCTGTTGTTTGCTTCAGGGCCGAAGATTCAGTGCTGATTACAAAACGATAAGTAGCAGGTGAACAATTAGCTGAGAATGCAATTGCGCACAGTGTAAATGCAAGACATAGTCTACTCATAGTAGTTCTAAACCAATATCAATGTCTGATGATTCAACTATTTTTTACCTGAAAATTGCTGTTCACGCCTGTTATCTGCCCCATCATAGAAAGTGCCTTCTGATAGGCCATATAGAGCGGCACAATTGCCTGATCTTTGAATGATTAGTTCGAGAAAATGCTTCTATGTCTTGTTTATCTTAATGACTCTGAGTACGCTTGTATGTGCCAATAAGGCTCCTTTGACCTCGAGCAAGCTATGCAATCAGGCAGGTGAAGTCATACATAATTGCGAAAAGTTTTTTGAAAAGAAAGGAGTTCTTGATTTAAGAAACTTGGAATTGGTGAGTAAAACTTTCTTCTTATAAGAAGCAGGTCACTTGTTACCATGCTGAATATAGAAAACGCTAAAACAACTGCATACTACTACAGGGAAGAGATTGGACCTTATGAAAAGCATGCGATTTCAGTATCGAGCTCTAAAAAGAATATCCAGTGAGGTTACGATTTATCTTTCAGATTTGAAAAAATGAGATTATTAAAATCTAAATCGATACCTTGGGCAACTTCTTAGATGTACAAGAAAAAACTTTGGGCCGCCTGCATGTCTTGCAGGCAAGAGAATGTGGGCGATACTAGATTCGAACTAGTGACCCCCTGCTTGTAAGGCAGGTGCTCTAACCAAACTGAGCTAATCGCCCTGATTTATTAAGACTTGGCCTGGGTGGCAATCAATTTAGACAGTCGCGCCTTCTTACGCGCGGCCGCATTTTTATGATACAGATTGTTTTTGGCGGCCCGGTCAATTAACGAAGAGTACACCTGCAGACTCTGTGCTGCTTCATCAAACTTCTTTTCAGCCACGAAACTGCGCACTTTTTTCTCTGTTGTGCGAATAGCAGATTTCTTCTGGCGGTTAGCATCGCGTCTTTTGATGTCTTGACGCATTCTTTTCTTTGCAGACTTTAAATTTGGCAAGGGTTCCCTCCGAAAGAAGAACATAAAACGAGAGAAACACATGGCGTCAAGGTTTTTGTCATTTGTGGGATACTCTGAGCTCACCTAATCACGAATTCATTTGACCATGGCCGGCCCAGCCCATTTTAGACCCATATGCGCCTCAAAATCGCCCTTCTGCTAGCCTTCATATTCATGGCTTCATGTAAAGAAACCGGCCCCGGCGGGGCCCAGAATACCCCCCAGAACAATCACCCGGCATTGGTGTTTCTAGGCGATAGCCTCACAGCAGGCTTTGGCCTGCCCCTTGAAAAAAGCTACCCCAGCTTAATTCAGGGCAAAATTGATGCCGCAGGTAAAAAATACAAGGTAATCAATGCCGGCGTATCGGGCGACACCACAGCCGCCGGCCTGGCCCGTGTTTCATGGTATCTGCAAGATCAATTTAAACCTGCTGTAATGGTGATCGCCCTGGGTTCAAATGATACCATGCGGGGCATACCCATCAAAGAAATTCGTAAAAACCTGACCGAGGTGATTCGCCGGGTGAAAAAATATGATTCTAAAATCAAAGTACTGATTTTTGAGTTTGATACTTTCCCCAATCTGGGCGCCGGTTATCGCCGGGCCTATGCCAACCTGTTCAAGCAAATTGCCCGGGCCGAGGGTGCCACTGCCCTGCCCTTTTTTCTAAAAGGTGTTGGTGCAAAAAAAGAACTGAATCAACCCGATGGTATTCACCCCAATGCTGAGGGCACCAAGATTGTCGCTGAAAATGTTTGGCAGGCTATAAAGCCCTACCTGTAACTAACCCTCTTGTTCGCGCAGAATCAGCATCGGGGTAGAGCGTATGGCATCGCGGCTTACCAACAGGCCGCTGATCAGGGTAATGCCCACTACGATCGCGACAAGCAGGCCCAACCCGGCATAGGGCAGTACCAGCCCAACTTCAAAGAACCTATCAAGCATGGGCCAGGCCGCAGCCATGGCAAATAGCAAGCCGGCCATGGTGCTGAGGGTACCCAGGGTTACGAACTCAACCATCAGAATTCGTGAAAGATCTCTGCGGTCAGCACCAAGAACCTTGAGCAACAGGGCCTCACGCAGGCGGGCCGACTTCTGAGAAACCAGGTTGCTGACCACAATGAGAATACCGGTGAGCAGGGTAACCAGTGCCATAATACGAATGATAAGCTGCACCTGATTGGCAGTCTGCTGAAACTGTAGAATAGCAGCCTCAGTGTCAAACACAG
>CAZHLC010000578.1:0-234 GCA_964532545.1 uncultured Leptospiraceae bacterium
TTCTAAAATCACGCACCCGCCGCGTTCCGGTAGCCTGAGCGGGTTTCTTCTTTACCGGCAAAGACCTTGCCCCCGCGCCCCCTCCTTGCAACCTGCCTCTTAACCTAAATTAATATGGAGCGATGGCCGAGCGGTCGAAGGCGCACGCCTGGAAAGCGTGTGTGGCGCGACCTACCGAGAGTTCGAATCTCTCTCGCTCCGCAAAGCGGGATGCTTCGATATAACAGAGGCATC
>CAZHLC010000578.1:251-3387 GCA_964532545.1 uncultured Leptospiraceae bacterium
CCGTTCGGAGTCTCCAAGATGCCATTAGAACAAGTTTGCTTGCAGCGTAGTAAGGCCGATTTGTCATACAGCAGTATTCAAGCGAACGCTAAATCAAGGCGTTTGAGCAAATCGCACCAATTCTGAGGTCTGACCGAAAAGCTCATTTTTGGCCGAAAACAGTTCATTACCACTATTTCACATTTCATGCCGACTGCCAGCAGGGTGGCAGGCGGCATGATTGCTGAGATTGATTTCGGCATCTAATCGGCTAGAGGCTATGAAGCATTTTGCAATTCATATGGGTCACAAAAAAAGATGAGTATAGAATTAGCGCCCCTGGGTTTGCTTGAAAAAGCCAGCGGAAGTTAGCTACTAATCAAAAGGCTATTATTGAACGAATTAAGGTACTCGAATATCATACAGGCCCACATGTTTTACATCCCCCCTCTTATCGAACGTAATTTCGACCTCAAAACACAGGTCTGATCTGCCTTCTTCCGTTGTCCAAAATGGCGTGGTCACAGCAAAAATATCCGGTTGATCAATAAGTGGTATTATTTCTATTTTAGACATAAGATGATTATCAGGCGAGATTATTATCTGCCGCCCATATCACTTAATTGTCGTTCTCATTTCATCACTTGTTAAATGACAACCATCTGTAAGATTATGGATCTCTTCAAATTGCCCCTGAGCAAAAAAGGCTTCGATCTTTTTGATGCACTCTATAATTTTGATTCTTTGCATCTCTTTCACCGAAAAATCACACCAAGCTCGTTTTACTTAGCTTCTGCTAGAAGTTCTTCGAGCAGATTATGATATGGTCCACTTTGATTCTCACCGAGAGTAACAATAAAGTTTTTCAATAGCGCTATGAACTGTGGCAGCTCGTTCCATTGGTTAAGGTGGGATTTATGAAAATGCAAATAATTGTAAGGGTATAAGTCGTTCCGTTTATTACATGTCAAAGGCCCCAACCCCAAATAATTATCTGGTGATTCGATTAATTCATTACAAACAGTACAAACTCTCTTCTCTGGCCTGGAAGATTCAATCAAATTGTTTACTGCTCGTTGTACTTCATGGGCCAATTCATTCTGCAAAAAACAATGCTCGTGAAAAGTACTGTCATTAAACATCCATAAGCGACTTTTTTTGTTTAAGACGAAAGGTGGGCATAGTACTAATCTTTCAGAATCTTTCATTGGCTTTCCACATAGCCTACATATACTTCCCTCTACAAATATCGCCATTTCTACTTTCTAAAAGGTTGTTTATCACGCCACGTTCAATAAGATAAGAGAAGATAGCTGATTTCTAACGATGGTAATGCTTTTCATTGCTTGCACAATCCCAATTGTACTTCGAGCATCTGAAGCCCCTTATCTAAGCCAGAAGACATATTAATAAAACGGAACTCTCCGCTTTTGTATAGATAAAGGAGTGGAAGATTTCCCATTAGTTTGTCCTCAAAATTCTCCGACCTTTGATATTTAGCTGCTTCATAGTATAAAACCATTCCATATTCTTTATCTGAAACACTTGTAATCTCAAGGGCCAGACTTTTGAATCCTTTTTCAAGAACTGCAATGCTAGAACCTTTATGTGTTCAGTATCTCTTACATTCATTGAATATGTCCTCAGACTGTCATCTATTACAGTTTTTCAGCACTATTACATCACCAGAACAGAAATCAGACTAGGCTCTGATTTGTCGTTCACCCAGACTTCGATGGATGATCTCTCTGACGAAACTGTAGTTTCAAGTAGCTTCTCATCGTACACATTACAGATGTGAATTTTTCTATTAGGTGTGCGAATTTCGCCTTTGAAAGCTAAATCGAGTTTGATATCTGAATTTGGTTTAAATCCTAAGAAGATTTCTGTATTTCCATCTATCTCCGATCGAGTTCCCACGGCAATGCAAGAATCGGTACAGGCCACCAGTTTTCCATTCATAGATTCTGGAATTTCACCTATGCTTTGATCCATAATGAGAATAAGTGAATTGGGAGGTGACACTTCTATAGTATTTTTCATTTTTTTCCCCTTAGGAAGCGAGCGGTGGCAAGACCTTGATCTCTACTGCATGAAATACAATGTGGAAATAATCTTTGTGGCGTGGAATAAAAATTTAACCTTGTAACAGGCTGGTGATCGGGTACGAAATTACCACTCTTGGTGCCAGGGAAAAGCGCTCCGCAAGTATGGCATCCTGTGGTACGGCCAATTGCATTGATACTTGCTCTCTCAGCATTTGTAAAGCTTTGGGCCGGTGACCGTGCAACAATTGAATGGCCTGCATAATTTCCGGGTTGGAAAGTCCGATGAGCTCCACCAGGCCAACTGGAAAATGGACCCACCGGTGCTCTCCGAATGCCATAAAGCATTGCCTGAGAGGGCTTCGCTCTAAGTCTTTAAATGCTCTATTTGTAAGTATTATTTGTGTTAGTCTTGTGGGTTTAACCTCATGCCGCAAAGGCAAGGCTGAAAAAACAATGCTAAAAGGTGAAACCGAAGATTTTATTACTGAGGGCTGGCTCGACGAAGATACCTTTCAAGTGCGTGCCCTCGGGGCACCGAGCCCAAATGCGAAAGGCTTTGTCAGACGTCGCACCCAATCACAAGAAGCAGCATTGCTAGCTGCGCAAAAGCGTGTTATAGAACCCTATGCTCATTATATTCTCAAGGGGGCTTCAGGTTCTGATTCAGGCGAATCAACTGGGGTGGTCATTACCAAAGAATTTGAAAGTCATGTTAAAGGTGGTACTATAATGCGAACAACCTTTCATGAAGATGATAACTGTGAGATTGTCTATCGCATTCACGCCAAGGGGCTTAGAAGAAAAGTCTTGGGGCGGTGAGAGGCTAAAAAAACCCGCGACTGCGGGCTTTTTTTCTAAGGTGAGGTGGTTGAGTTGCCACACCCTGCAGTATTCGAAATCTTTGCTATTGACGATTGGCTCGGTAGGTCTTGTCTGAATCAGCAGGTGGCCAGATCAGGTGTGGCCTCATTATCTCTGTGAGCTTATTATCATGCTCTTCGTGGGGCGTTTTCTTATCTGGTGTATAAGGTCTTTCAAAATGAATAGTTACTTTGGTAAACGGTTTGGGTATCATGAAGTAATCCCAACTGTTAAAATGCCAGGCCTTG
>CAZHLC010000579.1:0-3383 GCA_964532545.1 uncultured Leptospiraceae bacterium
TACCAATTAACCCTTCTGGTGGTGTGCTCTCTAACAATTCAATTGGGGCCACTGCCATGATCAGGCAGGCTGAAATTGCGCTGCAAATGACTCAAAAAGCCGGTGACAGACAGGTAGATGGGGCTAAAGTCGGCCTCGCTCATGGCTGGGGCGGCTTTATTCAGTTTCATACCATGATGATTCAAAGTAAAGAAGAAGAATTAATTCTTTGATTTTGCACCTGCTGGTGCCGAAAATGTTATAAATGGCTGATTCTGGTTTACCAATGATTGCTATTAAGGGGCGTTTTAAGGCCCCAGAGGCCAAATATTTTGGTCTGTTTGTACTGATGCTCAACCAAGAGGCTGGCTATATTGATACGGCCGCCATTGTAGTTTCTGTTCACTCTGATATTTATGAATTAGCCCCCAGCGAAAGCTGGAGCAAATACGAAGGCAAAATTCAGCGCCTCAAATATGAAGGCCAGTATACCCAGACCGTAACCATAGATCTGCAAGAAACCCTGAAAAACCTGACTATGGATCAGGAGTTCTATAACGACCTGATGCACAGTGTCAAAGGTAAAGATGTAGCCGGTCTGAAACACACTCTCGGCACTCTGATTAACCGCGTGCTGGGCGACCAGCGTACCGGCATTGATCTTTCAATAGAAGAAGTCAGTAAAGACCAACTGACTTCAGATGAGGCCATTGCTGATCAGGCCATCGATACCGCCCCGGCCGCTCCGCAAGAACAGGGTGTAATCTTACCGGTGAGCCTGGTGATTGCACCAGTTGGTGGCAAAGCCATCGATGAGATTAAAGAAGGCGATAAGATCATGGTGAGGCTCAGCTCTCAAAGCGATAAGGCCGAGTATTTTATCGATCTATTGGGCCTGCGCACTGAGAAAGGTGTGAAACCAACCATGGGTGAAATCATCAGTAAAACCACCTCTGGTAAAACCAATGAAATCAAAGTCAAGCTTGATGAGAACGTGTTTGGTACCGTAGTCGAAGAAGAGAAGGTGCTGGTGCGCATGTTCGACCCCGCCAAAGATGCACCACCCCCGAAAAAAGAAAAAGCAGCTGGCAAGGCTGCAAAAGCCGGCAAGGCCCAGGCTTCTGTAAGTGCCGGGCCCATGAACACAGAAAAGAAGAGCGGGGTTTTTGTAAAAATCGGTATGGTGGTTGCCGCTTTGCTGGTATTCTTCGTAGCCTATATCTTACTTGCGCCGTAAATTCTGCGGGTTCGGTACATTGTTGGCCGGCCTTGAAGAAGAAGCCTGCTTTATAGGTCTGAAATTTATTCTATTCAAAGGCCCGGTTAATTGAATCTGAATGGGATTATCAAGCAGATAACCAAACGGGTTATTAGAGCCCTCAAGCATAATACGGTTTTCATTGATAGTTTTCTTTAACTGCCCAAGGGGTGTAATGATCGCTTTCACATTCAGATTAGGCGAACGGCCTGACACTATAATTGAACCTTGAAATTGAATACGGGCCAGATTCGATTCAATGATATTATTTACTGGCTGCAATCTTATTACGCGGCTACTGAGCCCGCCAGTGAGAGTCAGCTTGTTGATCATCAGTTCAAGGTTTTCACCCACAAAGGGTAAGGCTTCATTGTAACGGGCCTGAATGCTGCGACCCTTGATAATCACCCGCCCCTGCCACTTTGCTTCGGCTTTACGAATATTGTTGATCTGCAGGCTTACGGTAGCATCACCCCGGTTAAGCTCAAAGGGCGGCTGAGAAAACTTAATCGAACTTAAATCAAGGTCTGCATCAAGATCACCACCCAGCAACAGGCCCCAGGTAGAGAAATCACCGGTAATATTTGACATGGTCAGCTTGCTGCCTTTAGCGGGGTCGACAATGATTGATGGCTTTTTAATTTTAACAGAACCCAATAGAGATAGATTGATGTCTTCCACCTCAAGGGGCACGTTCTGGGCCTGCACATAGCGCACCCCCTCCCATGCGAAATCATTTACTGGAAAGAAAAATATTAAACCAAAAATAAATGTAAATAAACCCAGCAATACCGGACCCAGATACTTGAGTATTTGAAACTTAGCGGGCTCGGCCTGCTCTGCCACCTCTTCTTCTACGTCAACCTCGTCTGTGGTTGATGTTGGCAGAAGTGATGGTATCAGCTTCTCTGTTTCTTCTTTTTTTTCTTTTTTCTTTGCCCGGGCCATCAGTTCGCTGCCTTTTCATAGCTTGAAACTTTGAGGTTGAAGATGTAGTATCCTGGGGTTTTACCTGTGGGCCTTGAGGCATAGCTTTCTATTTTGTACACATCGCCTTTTTCTTGTTCGATGCGGTTAATCAAATCAAGCACTGGCTTGGCCTCTGTTTTTCTAAAGGCCATACTGATGGTACGTTTTCTGATTTTTTTCACCACGGTTTCAGTGGGCCTTATGGTTACCTGCTCAACCAGGCCCAGAGAAGTCACCAGATCTTCAATATAACGGTCAATGGTAGGCCCACTCTGCTGGCCCTGGGGCGATTTCTGATTTAACAGAATGCGGTATCGGTTGCCCAGGGTCTCAATTTGCTGCCTTTCTGACAGTGCAGCCTGCAGTTCTTTGTCAATATTGAACTGGTTTTTAAAAAACCGAACGCCGCCATATACGGCCAGGGCAACGATAAACACCACCCCGATGCCTACAAACAGTCTTTCTCTCTGGGTTAACTGCATGTTAAATCAAACCGAATTAGGGTCGACCTCGACTATACTGATTTCAAGGGTAAACTTCACAATTTTCTGGCCGCCCTTGCCCGGCGCCTGGCGTACCCCCTTGGGTACAACCTCTTTAAAAAACTTATTGTCTTTAAGAGACTTTTTTAAAAGATCAAGATCAGCAAAGCTGCTGATGGTGCCTCTTACTGTAACTGATTTTACTCTGAAAGTAACCGTTTCAACCTTAGTACCCGGGGTGTTTGATAGATTGTTGTGCAAAGCCACCAGTACATTACCAAGCCTGGGTGAGCGAAAAAATATACGGTAAATCTCTGTATCAGTCTCAGCCTGTTTAACCAGTTTCTTAGCATATGAGACCAGGCTGATATTGGTTTTTGGTTTGCGCAGAAAAAGGCGGCTGAAAAGCGCTTTGTTCTGTGTTTTTACCTGCTGCACATGGCGGTATTTCTGCCAGAAGCCGATGGCATATGAACCCAGAAAAAGGGCCAGGCCCACACTGGCCACAAGATAGAACAACCAGTGGCCCTGCTTTTTATTTGAAACCACCAGCTTCTTGAGATCGCCCTTTAGAAACTCAAGCCCCTTGCCACCACTCTGGCTCAGTGCGCCGCCCACGGCCAGTGAAAACTCACGTGAGAGAGCAGCCATGGGTGTCTTAGCAAACGGAAAGGCAGTCACCGGATTCTTAATAT
>CAZHLC010000580.1:0-3374 GCA_964532545.1 uncultured Leptospiraceae bacterium
AGCATTACCCGGTGAAAAGGCAGTTTTTTAGCGCTGCCTTTTATTCTGTTCAAAGCAGCTTTGGCCTGGCTTGTCTTACCCTGCTTTTCAAAAAACGCCAGCTTCTTAAAATCTCTCTCAGCCGTGAATATTGGTAAAAAGTAGCTATTATCGTGAAACTGGGTAATTTTATCAAGTGAGAGCATATAAAGCTCTTCTTCGCGTTTCGATTTTCCTGAGGGTTGAAACTGATCAGCGAATTGATACTGGGCATTGATGTTGTCTTTTTTCGGAATAATTCCGTTGATAGGAATAAATGCTACGTTGATATCTTCGCCCTGGGCCTGGGCAAAAACGATCGAACCACCGACAAAGCCACTGGTGCGGGTATCAAAGATATTCTCGCGGGCCAGGGTAAGTGCCTCAGGTGATGAAGCCATTCGGTCAGGCACGCCGGGAATATCAAATTGCACGATTTGACCAAAGTCTTTGCGGTCAATGCTGCCATCTTCATTGGTATCTTGCGAAATACGGGTGATAATGAAGCTTTTACCATCAGGAGTATAGGCGGGGTTCAGGTCAAGGTGGGTACCAGCTGTTAATTGGCGCTCTTTGCCTGTGGCAAGATTTACCTCAAAGACATCGCCATTGCCACCTTCAGACTGGTAGCTGATGTAGATGATCTTTTTGCCGTCTGGTGAGAAGGCAGGCATTACGCCACCATTCTCTGTGACCTTTTTGGCAGTCGCCGGGTTCTCTGGGTTCATAGTCCAGATATCCTGACGGGCACCCAGGCCAGGGCCGAATTTTGAGCCCTGCAGCGAAGTCATGTCTGAGGCAAAGGCAATCATACTGCCATCGGCTGACCATGCCGGGTTACTTTCACGCGAGCGCACTCGAGCCGCCGGGTTATTGGTGAGAACTGTTCTTTTTTTCAGCGCATCTGCCGTGCCCAGGCGGCCCTGCTTGTGCTCTTTAATGATCTTCTCAGGCTCAATGTCAATCAGCACCAGGTCGCCATCAGGGTCGAGTTCGTCTTCGATGTAGATAAGGCGTGTGCCATCGGGGCTGATCGCTGGTTCGCGCTGGTTTGTGGCGGTAATCACTATGGGTATCACCGCAACATCATTGAGAGCCCGCATAAAAATGTCATAGTTGCCCAGCCGGTTACTGGTATAAAAGAGGTACTGGCCATCGGGGGTTACACTGCCACCATAGGCTTCACCCCGCTCAAGAGTGAGAGAAATAATGCCACCGCGGCCTTTCTCATAGCGCTCTTTATAGACATTCTGATAGCTGAACCTCTGGTCGCGATTATTCGCTGATTTGCAGGCAGAAAAGACCTGCAAGGCAGCCAGCAACACAAAAACCCAGGCATTTTTTCTCATGGCAGTGACATGAGTTTACAATAAAAAGCTCACTGTCGAGCGTAATTTTTTAGAAAATCTTCAACGCCTGGGCGGGTATTCAACTCGACAGCGGGTCTTAAAAAGTGATTTTGCCGGCGCCATGTTATTTGCTTTGTACGCAATTATTGTTTTTGCCTTCAGGCAGACCGTTGAATGGTTTAAAGACCTGGGCCGTTTTATCAGGCTGCGGCTGGCCGGTGCGTTAAAAAAGACTGTGGTTGCCCTGTTTTTACTGGGGGTCATTGTCTACCATGTGCAACCCACTGTGCAGCTTTACAAATACGCTGAAAAGGCTCACAGGTCAGGGCAGGGTGAGACTCTTTATAAATGGTTGATTCATACAGAAAAGCAACTGCTGGCTCTGAATCACCAGTGGAAGAGCTGGCCAATCATCAGCCTGCTGCAGCATGTGCCCATATTGAACAGGCTGCAGTTCTCTCTTGGCATTACAGCTTATCACCTGGGTGAGGCTGAACGTCTCGACTATAATAAACATATTAAACAGGTATTTAAAGATCTCATCAAGAGCCAGAAAGTCAGGCTGGTTGAGAAGGCGGGCTGGTTAAGGCCTGAGGTTAGCAGCCAGAAACTGACTTTCAGAGAGCGGGCCCTCGTTGGTCAATGGCAGCAGGGCGTTGCCAGTTTCTACTTTACCCCGGCTACATCCCACGAATTGAACAATATCAGAGGTATTTATCTGAGCGGGGGCTCGGCCCGTGAAAAGCAGCTGAAAGAGCATCTGAGTTTTGTGAAGCAGGTAAAAAACAATGCAGTGGTCTTTGATATAAAAGACGTTACCGGGTTTGTAAATTTTCCTTCGAAGATACAAAAAGTAATCAAGGTGCAGAAAGGCATTCAACCCCCGATCAGCAACCTGAGCTATACCGTAGCCAGTATTCGCAGGGCCGGGGTCTATTCAATTGCCCGGGTAGCTCTGTTTCAAGATGAGCGTCTGGTTTCGGTTTTTCCCCAGTATGCAATTTTTAAAAAGAATGGTCAGCCCCTGAAAACGGGGGGCCGCAGCATCTGGGTTGACCCCAATAAAACTGAGGTGCAGCAGTATAATCTGGCCCTCATTCGAGAGGTACTTTCTTCTGGCGTTGATGAGATTCAGCTTGATTATGTTCGGTACCCCGCCGAGGGTGACTGGCGAGAAGGTGCTTATTTCGGTATCAAAAACCACAGTGAAAAGCCCGGGGTCATATGCGGTTTTCTACAGAAAGTGCATGCCTTAACCCGCTCTTATGGCGTACCTCTTTCTATCGATGTATTCGGGGTGGTGGCCTGGCAGAGAAAACCAGATATCAAGAGCACCGGGCAAGATATGCGCCTGTTGTCTCAGGCCACCGATGTTATTTCACCGATGTTGTATCCCTCTCATTTTGGTAAGGTCTTTGGCACCATAAGAAACCCTGCAGACAGCCCCTATCGATTTATTGAAGAGGGCTGCAGCCGTGTGAAAAAAATTGCACCTGAGGGGGTACACATTCGCCCCTGGCTGCAGGCCTTCAAATGGCGGGTTACCAACTATAACAGCAGTTATATTGAACGGCAGATTGCCGGTGCCTTTGCAACCAGATCATACGGCTACCTGTTATGGAATGCCGGCAACAATTATCTCTCTTATCGAGAACCCACCCGTTCACCCTGAATGTCAAGCGACTTCAAAAAATTAATCGCCAGCTATGCCTTTGAGCTGCCAGATGAATTGATTGCTACCGAGGCAGCCCTTAAGGGGGCAGAGTGCCGTCTGCTGGTGATTAACCGCAAGACCAGGGCCTTCACTGAAGACGTTTTTTCAAATTTACCTGAGTATGTCACAGCAGATGATTTAATCATTTATAATAACACCCTGGTTGAAAAAAGAAGGGTGTTTCTGCGGCGTAGCAGCGGCGGGCGAATCGAAGCTTTGTTTCTTGAACAGCATGGCCCGGGCTGCTGGCGGGTTCTGCTGAAAAACAGTGTGCGACTGAAACAAAATGAGCT
>CAZHLC010000581.1:0-515 GCA_964532545.1 uncultured Leptospiraceae bacterium
GGCCTATGTTAACACCTGCCGCCACCGCGGGGCCACGGTAGTACCCACCGAAGGTGGTAAATTAGAAAAATATTTTAAATGCCCCTACCATGGCTGGGGCTATGAGGGCAGCAGCGGTCGACTGGCCTCAGTGCCTCATAAGAAGTGTTTTCCTGATTTGAAAGAGGGCCTTGGCCTGCAGAAGATCTCGACCTTTGAGTTTATTAATTTCATCTGGCTGCTGCCCGACTTTAAAAAAGGCACTACGGCTGAAGAACACCTGGGTGAAGCCTTTGATGAGTTAAACAGATTTGAAAATGAATTCGCCTACTTAGATCATAAGAGTGTGAGCACCCACAACCTGAACTGGAAGCTGGTCTTCGATCTCTTTCTCGAAGTTTACCACATCAAGGTAGCCCACAAGAACTCAATTGCCGACATCTTCTATGACAACATCTATTACTACGACATGCTGGGCCCTCATCTGCGCATTCTCAACCCCAAAAAGCGCAGTGCCAGGCTGGCCCAGCGCAGCC
>CAZHLC010000581.1:544-3372 GCA_964532545.1 uncultured Leptospiraceae bacterium
CATCTACGCCAGGCCTGCAATATTGAGTACATATTGTTTCCTAATGTTTTGATACTGGTCGAACCCAATCACATTGACCTGTTTATGGCCGAGCCCCTCGCAACTGACAAAACCCGCATTCACTTTTATTCTCTGGCGGCCTCGGCACCAAAAACCCAGGTGGCCAGAGAAGCCCTCGCGCGCAGCTTTGACATAGTCAGGGCCGCCTTCAGCGAAGACGTCACCATCGGTGAATCAATTCAGCGTGGGCTGCGCCGGCCAGTGAATGAATTTTTCGAGTTCGGTCTGCAAGAAGAGGCCATTAAACTTTTTCATAATGAAATTGATAAACGCCTGAAGTAGAGGCTAATTAAAGAGGCTGCCAAGACAGTCACCGCAGACAAGGGCTTCTGGCTCGGCTGAAAGTTTACGGTTTGGGTCGGGTTTGACCAGCTGGTACCAGGTTTCACCACAGCTGGGGCAATAATAAGCAATTTTTATAGATTCGGTATCGCTCATGCCTCTGTAGCGCCCCAGATAGACACCAGGTTCTTAGCTGTAAATCGCTTTAGTTCTTGCTATACCCAATGTGGCCCCTTTAAGAATTTACCTCGAACAGAGCGATGCGCTATATTCTTGTTTTGCTAATACCATTTGTTTTTTTCAGCTGCAATAGAGTTTCGCGCCCCCCGGGTGAGCCCATTGCCGCCTTCTTTGTATTAAATGACAAAAACCTCTGCATTGAAGAATACCGCAACGAACACTTAAGCGATCAACAGCTGAAAGCGCGCCAGGGTATTCAGGACTTTACCTTTCGCGAACAGCAGAAAATTGATAAGTGCCCAGAAACAAATCTGGCCTTTGCCTGCACCAAACACTTTCTCGGCTTCGAAGAAGGCTATCTCAAACTGCTCAAAGATGAGAACTATGAAGTTCCGCGCCATGAGAAGTTTAACCAGACTATCGGTGACCCAGACGTGGTCGAGTTCTACTATAAGCCAGCTTATTCAAAGCAGCACATAGAAGAACGCTGCCAAGAGCCACCAAAGCAATACTATAAGCGCTATAAATATACAATTCAATAAGACTGCTTGAGCCGATTTCTAATATCCCCCCCACCAATTCAGTTATTTGGCAATGCAAAGCACGTGGGCCGTATTGTCGCATGAAACGGTCGAACCAAGCAACATGGCCGTACCGCCAATATAACCGGCATTGGCCCCGGTGTTATCAGTAGCTGCTGAGCAATTTACCCCATAGGTGCCATTAGCGTTGCTAAAGGCCCACCACGAATTGGCATTGGGTGTACCACCACCATCGATACCCAAGGCGGTGAGAACCCTGTCACCATTAGCCGCCCAGCCACCACCGGCCAGTGAAACCATATCGGCAAGACTGACCGAGCTACCTGAGAAGGTGGTCGTTTTGGTAACCGTACCGCTACTATGAGTATAGGTATAAACGCTGCGGCTGTTGTCAGCCAGCCCCAGCCCATCGCTATCGGTGCCCACATTGAGCAGATCATAGACGTTGGTTGAACTGAAAGTGACGGCTGTGGTGAAGCCTTCACTGGCCAGCTGAGTTTCAATAGCTGTAGTTTTGCCAGTTAAGGCCGTCTGGCAGGCAGAAAAACCAAAGTCACCATCTTGTACCCCCAGCGACCAGATCGCTACAGCCTCTGTTGAAGCATTTGAATTATCAGAAGAATTTTCGCTGGCCGATTCGCCAGAATTCGCCGCACATGCCATAAAAAGCAGCAGGCAGATTACATTTACTATTGTCAGTCTTATCATACCCCCTGAGAGGCGGGCTAAAGCAAAACTGCGCCAAAAAAATTAATTCTGGGTATTTAATTTCTGTTTTGAGAAAATAAAATCGGTAATAAAGGCCGGCATAAAAGCACCCAGTCTGGTACCAAGAGCCAGAATAAGAGGAAACAACCTCGTTCTTTTTTCTTTTTCAATAGCCTTCACCATAATCTTGGCGGCCTTTTCTGGGGTAATAATAAATGGTGTTGGTGCCTCACCTTTTTCATGGGCCCGGGTTGAGACAAACCCTGGGCAGAGCGTGACCAATCTGATATTAAACTTTTTCAGCTCAACCCTGGCCCCATCAAAGAAATTGCGCATGGCGGCTTTGGCCCCAGAATAGGCCGCGGTAAAGGGCAAGCCCTGAAAACCAGCCAGAGAATTGGTCTGGGCAATAATGCCACCTTCGGGCTGGGTCTTCATCTGCTGCATGGCCGGCATGAAGTAGTTTAAGACAGTGTGAACATTCCACTCGATGATATGTTTTAACTCAGCAACGGTTGATTCGGGTAGAACCACCGGCCAGGCCCCACCGGCATTGAGAATTGCCACATCTAAACGACCATGGCTTTTGACACTCTGTTTGACAATCTTTGCAGCCAGCTTTTCATCAGCAGCATCGGCTGCGTGAATATCACAGACTGAGCCGAGGGCTTCGATTTCTTTTTTCACTTCTTTCAGCCCATCGAGGTTGCGGGCGGTTAGAATCAGGGTATTATTGCGACCCGCTAACTGTAGCGCCATGGCACGGGCAATGCCCTGTGAGGCCCCCACCATTAAGATTACTTTATTTTCAAGTTTCATGAGCGCCCCAGCTTTTGCCAGGGTCAGGCCTGCGGGCAACCTCTTTTTATTTTAATACTGCCGGGCCGGGGGTATGAGCCCCCGGCCGTTCACCGATAATAATTATCCCATAAGCTCTATGGGAATCATTGACAATGACCCACCAACTACAGTTGCCAGCAGAGCAATTCTCATTTTCATTGAAATGGGTCTTTCAGTCTTGCTGCGTCTTTGAAAAAACCACAGCAGAATACCCAG
>CAZHLC010000582.1:0-3366 GCA_964532545.1 uncultured Leptospiraceae bacterium
CTTTCAACCCGGCCATAAAGGCCCTGTCAAACTGCCTGGCAAGAACTTTGCTTTCTGCCTGTACCTGTGCTGAAACCAGGGTGCTTTCAAGCTTGCGTACATATTTCTTTCCCCGGGCCATACGATTATGCCTGATCATCAAACGGCGGGCGGCCTCATTAGTCGGGGTCTGGGCCAGATAGTAAATCTCATAGCCCCGGGTACGGGTAGACAGCAGGGCGTTGCAGTGTATCGAAAGAAAGATACCAAAGCGGCGCCTTTTGATTTTTCGGTTGGCGATTGTTGAACGACGCTCAAGACTCACAAACCGGTCGTTGTAGCGCGTAATGATAACCTTAGTACCCGGAAACCTTCTCTTCAAATGCCGGTAAATGTATTTGCTGGTTTTCAGAGTTATATGTTTTTCTCTCAAACCCATCAAGCCAAGGGCGCCGGGGTCGTGCCCCCCGTGGCCTGGGTCAATCACAATGAAATCAAGTTTGCCCGATGTTTGGGGAACCTTTTTCTGCGGTTTCACCACCAGCTTCTTTGGTGTGAACTTATAGCTGGCTTTGACCCGCAGCTCGGTCATAAGTTCTTCGACCACCTCTTTTGACAGATACACCTTTCCCCTATAGACAATGGGGGGGTACTTCAGCGGGTGTTGATAGCTGTTAACCGTGTAAAAAGGGGCATCAATCTGCAGGTTGACAGTTTTTTTGGCGCGTTTAAAATGTAGAACCAGACTGAGGGGGTCGAATTCAACCACCACCTGGCGAAAACTTCTCTCAAACTGCTGCAGAGCAATGTAATCTACGCCCCGAATCTTCTGGTACTGCCGGGCAAAGCCGGGCCATACCAGCAGCATCATAAGAAAAAACGTTTTAAACAGGCGATAGGGCACCATTTTCATTATCGGTAGCCCTGAAAAAGAGCAAAAGTGGTGTTTTTAGCTCAACGTTTGTTCTGAAAAAAATTGCTTAAGAGCGCGGCCACATCAAACTCAGGCATTTGATAGCGGGTAAAGGCAATCTGGTGATTATGGCCGCTCAGCTGCTGCACCTGACGCATAGCCGGCAATCGTTCTTCATAGGCCAGCACGTGTACGGCTTCGACCCTCGCCATCAGCAGAGCGCCGCTGCACATGGTGCAGGGCTCAAGGGTAGAATAGAGTTCACAGCCCACCAGACGCTCGTTGCCCAGAATTCTGGCGGCCTGCCGAACAGCCAGCAGTTCTGCATGAGCCGTAGGGTCATGCAGTGCGATGATTTGATTATGGGCTTCAGCAATAATCTGCTCATCTTTAACAAGCAAAGCCCCCACCGGAACTTCACCAGAGGCAGCGGCCTGCTGGGCCAGCCCAAAGGCCCGCTCAAACATTTGCCGGGTCAATGGCCCATATTCTGCCATATCAAAAAGCGTACTTGAAGGCCAGCACAAACATCACAGCAAAGGTCAGAAATAGAAAACCATAGGCGAGTTTAATTCTCATGGGTTAGCCTGGCTGCCAGCATCTGGGCGTAAAGCCTGAAGTAATCTGTTAACCAGAGCTGGCCCCACCCTCTCGCAGTCTTTTGTAATCAATGGTGAGCATAATTGTGGTATTGGCGGTAGAAATAATGGTCAAATGCTCTTCAGGGTCGAGGCCCATATCGCGCAGCGATGAGTCGATGGTGCCATAGCCAAGGCCGCTGCCGGCCTTCTCGCCATCCATATTTTCAATAAAGAACAAAGCTTCTTCACCCCGCTCGGCATACTCTGCAAATGATTTTCTCTTTTCTTTAATTCTTATTAAATCATTCTGCAGAATAGGCGCCGAGTTGATCACTTCAAGTATGAGAATGTCATGATCTTCATGCATGGTGACCAGCAGGTTCAAGCCATAGATGCGTGACTTTTTACGGGCATTGATAAGATCTTTAAAACCAGAAATTTTTTTTCTCTCTTCTTCAGTAAACTTACGCCTCTCTTGCATGGCTTTGAGACGTATTTTCATTGAGGCCGCTTCTTGATTCAGTATTGAACGAATTTTGTTTTCTTTATTATCGATACTGATGTGCTCAGTTACAAACTCATTATATAGCCGGGGGTTTCGCAGAATCTCAGCCAGCGAAGGCAGATCACGGTCTGCCTTCTCATAGAGGTGACGCCCAATGTGTTCTATGACGTCGATGTACTTGTAATTGCCTTTAATTCCGTTTTTGATCAACTCATCAAGAATCGTAAGTATGTTATCAGTACAATGCTCAGCCTGAGCCTCTTCTAAAAAGCGCACCAGGCAATTGCGTATTTTCTCTTTCGCCCGCGGCGAGTAGGTGTAGACATAACCACGCATGTGAGATATGCTGATATTTGGCTGAATACTGTAAATTTGAAAAAAAACTCTGCCTGCCCAGTATTATGTAGCGTCAAAGGCTTGACAGTTCACTGCTGCTGATACGCTCTATTTTTTCTGGAGGAATTCTATGTCTAAATTAACCCGAATCATACTGATGTTTCTTTTTATTCCCAGCCTGGCATTTGGGCTCAAAAAATCAGATTTTAAATTCAAAGACTCGATCAAGCCCATTGAAATAGCCTCAGGTGGCGCCAAAGAAATAAATGTAGATGTCTATGTACCCCGCAAACAGCACATCTATGTTGGTCACCGCTCAGCTCTGTCATTTAATATCAAAACCACATTCAAAATCAATGAGAAGTCAGGTTTCGGTCTTGAAACCGATGCCCCCAAAGGCAAAATAAAAGATGAAGATTATATTCTACCTGGTAAAGGCAAGGCCAGCCCGGCTGGCACTTTCAAGCTGACCTTTTATGAAACTCTGGGCCGCAAGGTGGGCAGACGCTCTTACTCTGCCAAAGTACAAATCACCACCCAGGCCTGCGACTCTGTGAGCAATGTCTGCTTCAGACCGCAGAAGTTCACCAAACGTCTCAGGTTCAAGGTTGCTGAAGAAAAGCTGATTGTAAAACACCGCAGCAATAACAACATCAAGTGGGTCACCAGCTACAATGAAGCCTTCAGCAAGGCAAAGGCCAATGGCCAGAACGTTTTTGCCATCATTACCGCCCCAGAATGGTGCGGCTATTGCATTAGACTCGAGCGCAGTGTGTTTCCTAAACCCCAGGTTGAAAAGATGCTCAACGACAAGTTTGTGGCCCTGCGCCTCACCGACAAAAACCCCGATCGCCGCAAGTTCAGGTTCAGGGGCTACCCCACCATGATTGTGACCAATGCAAACAAAAGAGAGCTTACCCGCAGGGTGGGTCGCAATGAATCTTCTTTCGTATCTTCACTCACACCGTATGGCAAGAACGCCGGCGGTAACAGCGAGAATAACAACAACGAAGAGACTGATGACATTGTAATTCCCAATATCAATACAGATG
>CAZHLC010000583.1:0-3355 GCA_964532545.1 uncultured Leptospiraceae bacterium
AGCCAGTTTGCTACCCAGCTGGGCTCTGAATTCTTTAACCTCATAGTGGGGTAGGGGCCAAATGCTTTCGCGAAAGGCATTATTCAACGATGGTCTCAGGTATAGATTCAGCAGACCATCTGCAGCTACCCCTGAAATAGCGTCGGGTAGTTTCAAACATATGGTGAACTCTTGTTCGAGATAGTTCCATGAATTGCCCTGATTTTCGCATGCACCCAGGGTAAAGCTATCTGACCCTTTTGGTCGTAATAAATTTACCCAGTGTTCAGCGTCACCGCCCAGGCCCAGATTGATTTCAAAATCGATGGCTTCGTCGAGATCAAACAGCTTTGCCTGCTCTACCCGGGTGAGCTCATCGAGTTTGTAACTGAAGTCTTTGAAGGCAACTATGCCATTATTGTTAATAGCTGTACCAAAATTCGGGCTCAGGTGTTTGGTCTGATTCAGATTGAAAGTAATCTCAATTTCATCGCCTAGACCAGCCTGGCCCAGATACGTCGAATTTACACCGGGTTGAAAGGGGTTTTCACCTACGGTGCTCTTGTTCCACTTGGTGTTGTAGCTGATGGCCGCCCCGGTTTCAAGAGGGTTGGTGCCAAACTCTTCGACTCGCGATTGAAAATCTGCGACTGCGATAAAGGTAAGATCATAGTTATCACCGGCCCAGATGGTCGACTCAACGCCCTCAACTACGGGAACCGCGCAATCGGCCACGTTAGCCATACCGCAACCATTGATATCGAAAGTGGCGGTCTGGGTGGGGCTGATCTGAATATTGCGGGTATCGTTGTAAAACTTGCCGTTGGCAAAGACCGTCCAGATTCCCAATGCATTCTGGTCTTGCTGGGTCATGTTGGCTACTTTTACGTAGCAGACATCAACAGTACTTGCACCCTGGGAATTGGTAAGAGTACCCTGGGTGATTGAGCTATCACAGGCCAATCTGTTGCTGACGCCATTAATACTCTTCACCCCGCGGCTATAGACGAAAGTACGTTTTTCAAATTCACTGAAGGCATTGCTGTCTTTCAAGGCGTCGTCAAGTTCGGTGCCCGAGAAATCGAACAGATAGTTTTCGAATTCAAAGGTGTCGCCAGAGCAGCCGATTCTTTTCAGAGCTTTTTCTAGTTTTAAACCGGCTGTTACGCTGCCAGCAGGGTCTACGTCGGCCAGCTCGCAAATTTGCGAGTCATCACCGCTGAGTGAATCAACATCAAAGGCCGTTACTCTAAACAAATCACGGCGACCCGGCCCAATAAGTTTAACCAGGGCGGTTCTACCCTTGGCATTTTCTTCGATGATTTTCAGATTATCACCCGTGAAGGTGTTAGCCAGGGCTGCCTTGTAGTTTGAATCTTCAACATGACGCATATCATAATCGACAATAAAGATCTTTGGGGTATAGCCTCTCGCAATGGCGTTTTCAATCTCAACAGTGTTCAGATTATTCAGCTCAATCACATAGGGGCCGAACTCGCTGTTGCCATAAACCTCGACTTCAAAAAGTGAAAAATCATCGTTGCGCAGCCTGAAGCTCTGTATGGGTATTAATTCACCCTGGGGTGTTTCAAACAGCAGTGATGCCAGAATATTTGAAAGCTTCACCGGCATATTCACCGAATAGTTTTTGATAAACAGAGCAGCCCGCACATAGCCTGCATTGGCTGCCGTTGTGAAGTTTTCACTTTCTTTGGCCCGCTTCTCTTGACGAAACTTTCGCGCTTTAGCAGAAGCCGAATCGGCTTTAACAGAGGTCGCTGTGCGATCAACATTATTCTTAAAAGGTTTATCTTCAAACTTAGTGGTACGAACGCTTGCTGCAGCCGAACGCTTCTTGGTTTGACTATAAGAAGCGCTTACCTTTGCTGAAAAAACTTGGAAACCGCTAGCTTCTGCTTCGCCTGAAGTTGCGAACGAATCTTCTGTAGAACTCGAAGTGCTGCGCTCATCTTCATAGCGCTCAGTTTTCACCCCTACTTCATTCTGGTGAAATTTTTCACTGCCCTCGTTCTTACGACTTTCAATGTCATCTGAGTTAATGTCGCTTGAAACAGAGCTGCTCTCACCGGTACCAATCTTCTGCACCTCAATCTGCATGGTCACAGGGGGGGCAATTTCGGTGTCGACTATGGGGTAGTCGGCCACCCAGAAGTTCGAAGTGGTTTCGTAATCGTTGATAATTCCATCACCATCGAAATCTTGGTTGAGGGCTGTGCCCACCGGGTCAACCACCCCTAATGATGATAGTTTGGCTGAAAAGCCAGGCCCTTTGTTAAAAAGGCCGTTAACCGGGGCCGGTGGGTCACCGGTTACCGGCGGCCCTGAAACGGGTTCTGCGGTGAGCTTCTGTGCCTTCGACAGGTCAACATTGCCGCTACCGCAATACGTTATCAGAGCTATGATAGAAAGAAGTGTTGCTACCTTTCTCATGGTATACCTCGTTTTACTTATTAAAATTCAAACGAGGCTCGTTTGAGGGCCCCGTTCATGTAGAAGACCCACCATGAGGGCTGCAGTTTTTTCAGAAAAAATGTGATTTAGCAGAGAAAAAGCAAGAAAAATAGCCTTATTTAAGGCTTATAGGGCTTCATTTGATCAACTTGGTCTGTTTTGACCGTAATTTTGCCCTGTTTGGTGTAGAGGTCGGTAAAATTGCCCCGATCGATAAAGGCCCCTACGTAAACTTTACCATTGGTCAATGAAATCTCTAATAGGGGCCCATAACGGCGTTTGATTTCTGATAGAGTCAGGCCCCTGCCTTTCTTTTTGTTTTCGATACCAAAAGAGGCCTGCATGTTTTTAATGATCTTGTCTTGGTCAGCAAGTTCGACCATCTCAAGTGCCTTAACCCGATATAATGAACCAGCTTTTAAAGCAGTAGCTGGTTTAACCAGGGCGGCTTCACCTTCAATCATAAGAATATCAGCTTGACCAGCGGTGGCATTGACGATGAGCCGGGTGCCGGTAATCACTACCTGGGCGTTATCAGGCAGATTAATATAGCGCCTGCCTTCTCGTGGCTTGAAAGTCAAATCGAAGCTGCCCTGTTTTAAATCAATCGATTCACCGCTTGATGTGTAGGCAAAAACAGCTTTCTCTTTCAGGCGCAGCTCTAAACCGGGCAGTGTGACACTTGAATCTCTTTGGGCTGTGACTTGATCATAACCAGGGTAAAGCTGCTTGTCTCTGGTTGAAAAACTTCCCCACCAGAGGCCTTTTCTTTCAATTGAAAACTCGTTTTTAGCAAGCACCGATTCACCACCTATAATGGCAGTGTGAAAGTAGTTTAATGCTACCAGAGAAAACAATGCCAGGGCGGCTATGGCACCACCCGAATAAAAAGCCCCTCTGTTTG
>CAZHLC010000584.1:0-3351 GCA_964532545.1 uncultured Leptospiraceae bacterium
GGTGCAAACGTTATAGATATTACTAATGGTAAAACCAGTCTGATCTCACCCCCGAAAAAGTGGGCCCGTCACCGCGGCTTTGTAGAGTCGCTGGTTATTAAAGAACATGATGAGCTCTGGGTCAGCCAGATGCATATTGGTATGATTCACGCTTTTAAACTCTCGACCCTCGAATATCTTCACAGTGTGAAGCTGCGGGCCAGCTGGGCCAAGGTGATGATTTATGACAAATCACGCGATGTGATTTTTGTATCAAACTGGGGTTCAATGAATATTTCAATGGTCGATCGTAAAAAGAAAAAAGACATTCGCCGAATCAGAACCTACGGAACACCCCGGGGTATGGCTCTCTCTGCTGACAGCAAATATCTTTATGTAACCCAATTCAGTGGGCCAAAAGCCAATGATATCAGCGGTCGCCTTTTAAAAATAGATATCAAGCGCCGAAGAATTGTGAAACGCATGGGCGTTCGTGGGGCTAAGCGCCACGTTGTGTTTGATCAAAACCAGAATCGTTTTTATACCACCGATATGGCCCGGCGCCTCTTTGAAACTTTTGACGGTCAGAAAGATGCGGTTCTCAGCAAAGAGAAGATCTACAGCAACCCCAATACACTGGCCTATTCACCCAGATCGAATCTGATTTATATTTCAAGCCGTGGCCGCAATAACCCAAAGGGCTATCATTATAAAGGCTACGACTTTGGCCGTATTCAGGTATACGATGCTGCTACCCTTAAGCTCAGCGAATGGTGGGAAGGTGGCAACCAGCCCACCGGCCTCGATGTTTCACCTGATGGCAAACATATCGCTTCTACTGATTTTCTCGATGACCGGGTTCGAATCTATCGCTACAATGGCACTCTCGCTGCCGAAAAAGCAGTGGTTGAAGAACAAAAGATTGAAGAAGCTGAGCTCGAAGTCAAGCAGACTGATATTGATTAGATCATGACGAGTCTGGTACCACCTGCTGGCCGACGAACCCCTTCTTATAAAGCAGCAGGCCTGCTGGTTTTCACTGGTCAAAGGCGTCAGCAAACTCGTTGATGACTTCTTCAATGGGGCGGGGGCCTGAAACAAAGGCGGTGCCAATCAGGGCGGCCTGGTATTGCCAGTTAAATGCGTCTTTCAGGTGCTGCACCGTGTGAATGCCACTCTCGGCGACAGCTATAATATCATCACCCAGCTTCTTACGCAGGTTTTTGTGCCTTGAGCGGTCAGTGGTATAATCTTTGCGGGTAAATGGTGAGATCAGCTTGCTTAGCCTGGCACGCAGTGCAATCTTAGAGCTTTTGATCATACGGGCATTAATGCCCACCACCTGGGCGCCTTGTGGTAGCAGGGCTACCAGGGTATCAGCATCTGCCGCATCAACACCCACCTCAAAGAGCACACCGAGGCCTATTGAAGTAGCGGTTTTAAACAGTTCACCCAGCTGCTGTTTTTTGCCCACAAACAGCTGGGTCATCAACAGAATGGCATCAGCACCGGCCGCCCGTGTTTCATACACCTGGTATTCATCGATAATAAAATCTTTGCGTAGAACTGGTTTGCCGGTGGCAGATTTTATCTGCTGCAGATATTCAAGCTTACCGTCAAAGTAGTCTTCATCGGTCAGCACCGAAATCGCTTTGATATACGGGCATTCACCATATAGTCTGATGGCATTGGCCAGGTTGGCCTCATTCATGGTTCCCTTTGAGGGTGATTTTCTTTTGTATTCAGCAATTACACAGCGTTCACTGCTCAAAGCTTCAGCAAAAGGTATAACCGGTGAGGCATCAGCTAGCCGCTTCTTTATTTCTGCAAGAGGTATCTGTTTGCGACGCTCAGCCAGGCGAAGCTGCGACTGGGCTACAATATCATCGAGTAAAGACATTTAATCAAGGCTGCCCAGAATGCCCCCAAGAGCTGCTGCTTATGAAGGTAAATCGGGCGTTTCTAACAGACCCAAAGGGCGAATCAAGTTGTCATCTTCATTTCTCAACGCAGCAGGGTGCCAATTCTGCCGTTTCATAGGCAAAGGGCACATTTTTGGCCCGGTTTCGGTCGATAATTCATATATAGATATGGGTGAGAGCGCTCGTGACAGCGTTATCGAAATATATAAATGCGGCTACATATCACCAAACTTTTTGCACTTATAATAGTTTTTTGTCTAGCTGATTTCGGTATCTACGCTTTTAATAGCTCTTCAGGTGCCGATTTCTTGAACATTAATACTTCGACCCGTTCTGATGGTATGGGCGCAGCCGATGTCTCGGTTTTAACAGACATTTCTGGTATGAATGTGAACCCTGCCTCGGTGGCTTTTCTGCGGGTGCCTGAAGCCTACTATAATCATAAAAACACCCTTTCTGAATTTAATTCTGAATATGTTGCCTTTGGTACACCCATGGCCCTGTTTATTCGTTCACGCAAAAGCCTGCCCAGACGCCTACGGTGGATTCGCAAGCTACGTATGGGGGCATCGTTTATGTACTGGCATACTGGTCGCATAGATGTGTTTGGTAATGAATCGAGTGTGCCCATTGGCACAGTGGGTGCCAACGACATGTTCGCATCTTTTGCCCTGGCCTACAATATCAGGGGTTACCGGGTTGGTGGCAGCGTAAAATACATCAGGCGTTCTCTGGCCGACTTTACCGCCCAGACAGTAGCCTTTGACGTAGGCGGCCTTAAGGGTTTTGAAGTCTTCAGGCCTTTGCCTTACCAGCGTCGTTATAATCTGCGGGTCGGGTTGGCTGTGCGTAATGTGGGGCCGGGTATCGCTTTTAATTCAACCACTGAGCCATTGCCCATAACCTTTAAACCCGGCGTCACCTATGGCATTTTTGGCAATAGAGATCACATGGTCGACCTCAGTCTGGGGGCTACTCAGATTCTCAATGAAGCCATTGGTATAAACACCGGCCTAGAATACCGGGTCTTTAATATATTCTTCTTTCGCTCTGGTTTTGAGTTCGCTAATGAAGGGCCCATCTATACCCTGGGTACCGGTGGCAAATACACCTTTCGCAAGATTACTTACCAGCTTGACTATGCCTTCTGGTCACGTGCCCAGGGTGTACCTGATAACCACACAGTTTCACTCTTAACGAAGTTTCGTTTCTTTAAAGTGGGCAAACGTAAACGTGTAACTTCGCTTGGTATTATTGAGGGAACGTCAGACGAAAAAAGCAACAAACGCAAGCGCAAGATAAAGATTAAGGGTCGCCGTTAAGCACTGCTCTGGGCTGGCCACCAGGTGCTTTTGAAATAAGGCAGGCTTTTAATATAGGCCAGCAGCCACGCAAGAATCAGGGCATATGACTGCCATTCAATTGCTTCGCGCATAATCATTCCCAGAAC
>CAZHLC010000585.1:0-3348 GCA_964532545.1 uncultured Leptospiraceae bacterium
AAACCAGTTTCGTTTTGTATCAACTGCGGTGCTGGCTTCAGCTGAGCGTGTGAGAAAATGACGTTCATCGTTGAGACGCTCTTCATAGCTCTTATGCAGAGTAACCGCCAAAACCCGTTTAGCCCCCATCTCTTCAACCACGTCAATGGGCAGTGGGTTGGCAATGCCACCATCAATGTACAGATGATCGCCCATGGGTGCAGGTAAAAAGACCCCGGGTATGGCTATGCTGGCCCGCAGGGCCTGATAGAGGTTGCCTGAGCGAAACACTACCGAACGCCCGCTGTGATAATCAGTGGCCGTTATGGCCAGGGCAATGGGCGAATCTTCGATCAGGGTATTCTCATCGAAATAGGGGCTGAGCATCTTAAAAATTGCATTACCCTTGATCAGCCCATGGGTGGGCAGAACCGGATCAACATATGAGAGCAGCTTGCCAGCATCCCAACTGGCGATTTCGCTCAGTGCTTTTTTCAGGCCGCCAAAGGCATAAATTGAGGCCACCAGCGCGCCTATGCTAGAACCAGCCAGATAATCGAATTTGATATCATGCTCATCGAGCCAATCAAGCACAGCGAAATGGGTCAGGCCCTTCGCACCACCAGAGCCCAGGGCGAGGCCGCGCTTACCTTCTGAAAACCAGCCGAACATCAGGGTTAAATAGATCTGTGAGAGCAGCCGTAAATTTCAATTTACCTGGGGGCCAAGTATCTTAGCTATGCCAGAATGGCTGTTAAGAATGTCATAATCACCGGGGCCACCTCGGGTATCGGCTGGTTTACTGCCCTGGGGCTGGCGCAGCAAGAGACCTCAATACTGGTTCTGGGCCGCAATCAGCAGAAAGGTGAAGAACTGGCAACAGAGCTTGCCGCCCTGGGGGCTGAAGCTCATTTTAGAGAAGCCGACTTTTCTTCGATGCAATCGGTGCGCAGGGCCGCAGCAGAGGCCAACCACCTGTTTGACCATATCGATATACTGGTCAATAATGCTGGCCAGACCTGTAACAATCGTCAATTGACAGATGACGGTTTTGAAATGACTTTTGCAGTAAATCACCTGGCCCCGTTTCTTTTTACCAATCTATTACTGCCTGCTCTACAGAAGAGCCCGGTAGCCCGTATTGTGAATGTCACTTCAGAGATGCATCGACGTTCAAATATCCACTTTAAAGACCTGATGTTAGAACGGGGCTACAGTATGCTGCGGGCCTATAACCAGTCGAAGCTGGCCAACGTGATGTTCACCTATGAGCTGGCTCGTCGCCTGCAGCAAACCAATGTGACCGCAAACTGCCTGCACCCGGGGGTGGTCGCTACCAGAATTGCCAGAGATTTTCCGGCGATTATTACATCTGTGATCAACCTGTTTATGCTCAGCCCTGAAAAAGGGGCTGAACCATCGATTTATCTCGCCACTGCTGGTGAACTTGCCGGGGTTTCAGGTCGTTACTATAATCGCCTGAAAGAGCAGAAGTCATCAGCAGAATCTTATGAAGAGGCCAAGGCTGCACGTTTATGGGATTTAAGTGCTCATTTAGTCAAGTTATAGCAGGGTGAAACATGTTTCACGGGCATATTCGCAGGGTGGTGACATAATGAGACTGGGCATAGATCTTGGCGGAACCAAAATTGAAGGCATCATCATTGATGAGCAGGGCTATGAAGTTTGGCGAGAGAGGGTTGCCACGCCGGCTAACAACTATCAGCCCATTTTAAATGCCATCGTGGCTCTGGTAAAAAAAGCAGAAAAGAAAGCTGAAATAGGGCGTGTTGGCATCGGCATACCCGGTGTGACCTCGCCAGCTACCGGCCTGATTAAAAATGCGAATACTACCAGCCTGATTGGCCAGCGCCTTGATTTAGACCTGGCCCAGATGCTTGGTAAAGAGATCAGGCTGGCTAACGATGCGAATTGTTTTGCTCTGTCAGAGGCTACCGATGGGGCCGGCGCAAAGGCAAATTCTGTTTTTGGCGTCATTCTGGGCACTGGCGTGGGCGGGGGCCTGATTGTCGATAAGCAGGTGATCGCTGGCTCTAACCTTATTGCCGGTGAATGGGGTCATAACGAGATGCCCTATTTACGCTCTGAGATAGCCAGAGATTGTTACTGTGGCAAAAAAGATTGTATAGAAACCTATTTATGCGGGCCCTCGTTTGAACAAGAGTACAACGAAAAGTCAGGGCTTGATTTGAAATTACCAGAGATTATCAGCCGTCTCGATGCAGAGCCCCTGGTGAAGCAGATTTTTGAAAATTACTGTGAGAGGCTGGCCGCAGCCCTCTCAGGCGTAATTAATATTTTTGACCCCGAAGTAATTGTGCTGGGGGGTGGGCTTTCAAATATCAGTCGAATCTATGAGGTTGTGCCCCAGAAACTGCCAAAATTCGTTTTTTCAGACAGTATTAACACCACCATTGTGGCCAATAAACATGGCGATTCAAGTGGGGTCAGGGGGGCGGCCTGGCTTTGGCCAGCGGGTAATTAAAAGGTTTTCAAAGCGGTCAACCTACGCGCTTTTACCTAGCCTATGAGCACACGATTTACTGTTTTATTCTTTGTTCTGGCCCTTGGTTTAAGTGCCAAACCGAAATTCAAAATTATTGATAAACCCATTTCTTTTTCTAAGTGGCGAATTACCGAAACAAAAAAGTATATCAAACACCATTATGGTGAAGATGTAAAAGACATTACCATGAAACCCGTCATGGTCGTTGTACACTGGACGGCGATCTACAGCCTCAGAAGCTCTTGGCGTTACATGAATAAAGAAAAGATGGAAACTGGCCGCAAAAAGCTACTGAAGGCAGGCCTAAACAATATTGCTGTTCATTTTCTGGTAGGCCAGCGCGGTGAGATCTACCGCCTGATGCCCGAAAACCATATTGGCCGCCACTGCATTGGTTTAAATCGTAAGTCGATTGGTATTGAAAACGTAGGTGGGCCAAAGGCCCCATTAACCCGTGCCCAGCTTGAAGCCAACGCCTGGTTAATCAGGTACCTGGCGAAAAAGCATAAAATCAAATATGTGATTGGCCATCAAGAATACCGCAATTTTGAAAATACTCCCCTGTTTGAAGAGTTAGACCCACGTTACCGCACTCATAAGATCGACCCGGGTAAGTCTTTTATGCGCCGGCTGCGCCATAAATTACGAGATCTCAAGTTAAAAGCACGCTATTCAGCTGAATGAATAAGCTAAGGGCACGTGACCGGCTGGTAAGTTCGTTATCAGCAGATAAGTTTTTTAAGGCCACAGCGGTCGAAGTTACCGCTTCAGCCAAAAATGCCATAGAGCGGCACCAGCTGAACCCCCTTGCGGCCACCCTGATGACAGAACTGTTTGTGGCC
>CAZHLC010000586.1:0-3332 GCA_964532545.1 uncultured Leptospiraceae bacterium
CGCATTGATTTTATAGCTGTTCTTGCGTGCATCGAGCATCAGGTTTTTCAGCTGGCCGTGATCAATACCGGTAGCTTCGATTCTTTCATACACCTCACCGGTGCGGGTATAGCGCCCTTTACCAATAGCGTTCTTGCTGAGCAAAGATGTAAGAAATACCATGGTATTGGGTTTAAGCCCCTTGCTTGTACCAACATGGGCGAGGGTAAATGACATTTGAGTTCGCCAGTTTGAATAACCAAGAAAGCATGAAGTATAAATCGTTGAGCTGAGCGCGCTTTGCCAGTCTGCCTTTTTACCCAGGCGTCGAACAGTGCCATTGAGCTTTTTATACAGGGGCTCGACCCGTTCTTCAGGGCAGGCGTCTTGCAACAACGTCAACAGTTCTTCGTTGACAGGGGTGTCGGCCTGACCCTCAACGGAAAATATTAAAGTGAAGATTAACAAAGAAGCTCTAAAATTCATGTAAGTACCCGCGAAACTGCGAAAGTGTTTGTGTTTTTTCTTTATATAGCATGCACGCAACGAAAAAAGCCTTAAGATGTCAAGTAGATTTTAAATTATCGGTAGATGCGCTGAAATAAATAAGGCTTGCTGCCTAAATAGCGGTTTTTTCAGATAAAACGTGGGGCAATTTCCTGATATTGAGCTTACCTTCTTGGGTACTCTGATGCTGCGTTTTTCTTTTTTTGGGGCCTGCCTGGGGGCGCTCATGGGGGTTGGCCAACTGTTCTTGCCGAGCAAAAACGAGCGTAATTACCTGCTGGCCTTTATGTTTCTCTGCCAGGCGGTACTTATTGGTTATGGTTGCCTTGTGCTGGGTGGTGAAATCTATAAAGTTCCCCATCTCTTACATATTGAGTTGCCTTTTCTGTTTCTGCTCAGCCCCATTCTTTTTCTTCTCTTTTCAGAGGTGGTAGATGAAAACTTTGCCCTGAAGAAAAGTCATGCTCTGCATTTAATACCGGCCCTGGTTGCGCTGGCCATTCTCAGTGTTTATTACATTGAGCCGGCGGCTGCCAAACAAGAGAGAATGCTTAAGGTTTTTCGCGACTTTGAAATTTCTCTACCTGAGTATTTGTTCGCTGCCGGGCTGGGTTTGACTGTGATCTACTTTGCCTTGATGATCAAGAAGGGTTTTTTCATCTTTAATCTGAAGAATCTATTTTCAGAAATCTCGTCGCTGGTGACATTGACGATTGTTGTCTTTATGGGGTTAATCACCTCAATAACCATCTATGGTTTGCTGCAGCAGAATCTAACCATGCTGCTGATTTCGCTCAGTTCTTTTTCTTTTGCCCTGACCATGGCCTACCTTGTGGGTCGGCGCTACCCGGCCTTTCACCAGCAGTTCATGCGTTCTGCCATTAAACAGAAGTATCAGCGCTCGCTGCTCGAAGGCATTGATCTTGAAGACCTGGCGCAGAACCTTGATCGCCTGATGAAAGAAGAGCGCCTGTTTGAGAATGAAAACATTACCCTTAATCAGGTCGCTGATGAGGTCGATTTAACCGGTCACCAACTGTCACAGTTTCTAAATGAAAAGCTGCAGAAAAATTTTGCAAGCTACATCAACGAATTCAGGGTTGAAGAAGCTAAAAAGCTTCTGTTAGATGACCCTGAGGCTTCGGTGTTGACCATCGCCTACAGGGTTGGTTTCAATTCAAAGTCGGCTTTTAACCGGGCCTTTATGAAAGTGTGCGGGCTCTCACCCACACAGTTTCGGTCTTCTACTTGAGAAAACTTTTCAGCAGGGTGCCGCCAATGCTGCTCATGTCGCCGAGGCTGCTGCTATCGCCACCCGAGCTTAGCAGTTTGCCCAGAAAATCAAGGCCTTCGGGGCTCTTTTCTCGGGCATAGTTATGCTCGTCGGTCAGCAGCGAAGAAAGCGAGCCAGCATCAAGGCCGCGGCTGCGCTTTTCTTTGCCCAATGCACCCAGCACCAGCGGTGCAACGATGGCGAGAACCTGTTTAACTTTGCCGCTGCTCAGGCCACTGAGAGCACCAAGTTGCGATTCTACACCTTCTTCTTTACCACCGAGAACATGTTTTAAAATTGCAGAGCCTGTGCTCGCATTGTCGCCGCTCAGGTAGTCGGTGACGTTATCTAAAATCGAACCGTCATGGTCTTTATCAAGAGCATTTGACAGGGCTTCGGCCCCACCTTCTTCGTTGGTGTTGCTGTCGAGGGCCCCCATTAAAAGAGGAATTGCGGCTGAAAGGGTCGATTTGGTCTCACCCTCGCCGATATCAAGTTGTTTGCTTATCATGCTGGCCGTATCGCCTGATAAGACGTCGCCCAGTAGTTCTGTAATTTGTGACATGAAGCAAAGACCATATGGGGCTCTGGCGAGACAATCATTTCTTAGCAGGGCGGTAAAAAAGGCCCGAAAAACGGCTTCGCAGGGTTCTGAAATGTAAATGAGAACCGCTAAAATGCGGCAATCTATAATATGCGCCGCTTTCGGGCCCATTTCAGCTTAAATTAATGCCATAGTTTCACTATCTGTGCGAGGGTACCATGACATCAACATTGACTGAAATGCCTCGGCGGCAGTTGCCGCACCAACACACTGAAGGAGCATACCATGATTACAGTTAACCGCGAAATATTCATTGAAGCACCCATCGAAAACGTAATTGCTGTGATGCTCAATCTTAATGAGTATCACCGCCTTGTACCCAATGTTAAAAAGGTTGAGGTGCTTGAGCACTGCCTTGAAAACCAGCGCATTGCGGCCCGCTTTCATACGCAGTCATCTCTGATGCCTAACACCATGGTGTCAGAACAAGAGATCACCTATTGTTTTGATAAAAAAGAAATCAGTTTTCAGCAGACCGAAGGCGCCATGGAAATTTTCAGAGGTAAACGTATCTTCGTACAGAAAGACGAAGGCGTGCTGTTTAAGTCTGAAGTACAGTTCAAGTTTTCTTCAGGTTTGATGGCTAAAGTACTCAATAGTGCTCTTGAAAAAGTAATTACCAGTAATGTTGAAAATCTGCTGAGCAGCGTGAAGTTTGAAGCTGAAAGTAATATTCAACCTGTAACCATGGCCGACCTTGAAAGACTGGCTCTCAGCTAGTCGGCTCTTCTGCAGCCGCGTCAAGATTGAGGTTGGGCACAAGATCCCACGGTAGTAGTTTGGCCAGGGTAGGCAGCAGCACTGCACCACCGGGCAGCATAAAAATCGCAAGAGCAGGTATGACCCGGGCCAGCTCAAGCACCTGTTCGTTTGCTTTCTGCTGTTCTTCTGGCGGAAGTTCTTTGCCCAGTGAATAGGCGTATACCAGGGCCAGGCCATCTTTGTTTTTTTCCATCTGGTAGGCCAGTA
>CAZHLC010000587.1:0-3325 GCA_964532545.1 uncultured Leptospiraceae bacterium
GACCCGCCGCCAGCGTTCGTTCTGAGCCAGGATCAAACTCTCCGCTATAGAACTAACTCAAACGAGTCAGCTAGAAAGTTTGTCCAAGTCAAACGACTTGGCGTTATTTTAAGATCCTTATTGAGTTGCTCACTTCTTTTAGGTTAGAAGTGAGTAAGGAATTTACAAGAGCTTTTTCAAGCTTCTTGTTCACATAATCTGCTGTCTGTTTCTCAAAGAGCAAAACCGCCGTGCGCCTCTGCGCGTATCAAGTGGCGGAGAAAGGTAGTTATTTAATGCGAGTCGACACGTCAACCCTTATTTAATGAAAATTCTGCTATTTTCTATTTTTTTTAGCAGGTCGATACTACTCAAGTTGCAAGAAGATAATTCCCTTTGCTTCTTCATAATATACAGGTATCGACAGTTTGACTATATTTTATTAGGGCAAAATTGATTCGCACCTCAGTGAAAACCCCTGGTTTTAAAGGGATATTTGATGTTTTTGCAGCCAAACTCAGAAGACAGACGGTGGCTCAAGCTCATTCCAAAACAGCTTGACGAGGCCTGGCTGGGGCCTCAAGCCAAGCCTTGGTGAACATTCCCAGAAAACAACGGGCTTCTTCTCTACTACTGCTCATGGTGCTGGGCGCCTTCATGACCGCCCTCTTCTGGGTATTGATGGATTTCATTGCCAACGCTGAGCGCCATGTTAAGAGTCGCATTCCTGAAATCAGCTCAACCCTGGCAGCTAACAGCGTGGTAAGCTACTGGCTATACTATCGTAAATCAGGCCAGCGCAACTTCGACATTGATGAGCGTGAAGCCCTTAACGACTACATATTGCCCTGTAAGGTTGTTCACGATGTGACGTCGCAGCGCGACGAGCTTGGGGGCGCCTTTCCTCTTTATGAGATCAGGGCGCGGGCCAAGTGCCCCCCGTTCATTCGCAACTACGGCCACACGGCAAAGCTTTCTTTCGTCGAGCAGCGCTATACCGATTACCTTCTGGCCTCAATGCAAGACCTGGTGCTGGCAGGCATACCACAAGAGGGCCGTTTCTTTCTTGGGCCCATCTATACTGGCGGCAACCTGGTCGTCAAAGATGGTGGCCATCACTTCTTTGTTAAACGCTCATGGAATACCCTGCCCCTGCTCGTGGGTAAAGAAATCAAGTTCTGGGATAAGTGGCGCGACTACCGGCAAGAGCTGGCTTCAAGAGCCAAGCGGGCTTCTGAAGCAGGCAGCATGCGCGAGCGCAAAGCCAGGCAGAAAGAAATTGAACTCATTCAAAAAGTTTCGCAACTGATTGAACCGGTATTTGTGGGTTACGGAAACTTCAACTACCTGAAGCGCTACCCCCTCACCAGAGTCTCGGGTAAGCGCCAGCTACCTGAAGAGTACGACCGCTTTCTTGAACGCGGCTTCAGTCGTTACTTCAAAACCAACCTGCCTAATGCAGGTAAGCTGAGCCGCCTGGCCTTTGGGCCAATTTATTCTTATGGGCGCTCTCAGGTAGATGAAGACTTCTATATTAAAAGCACCAATAACAATAACGGTGAACGGGTAACCTTTGCTAATGGTCATCTGCTTGAAAAACGTCTTATTGGTATCGGCAACGGTATTAAAAGATCGTTCGCCCTGCCCCGGGGCAAAAACCCGGTAACCAGAGTCTTTCTGCGTGACGTATCAAGCTTTGTGCAGCGTGGTGAAAACGTACCCGGCCTGCAGAAGGTGCATCCGGTTAAAGATCTTGAGGGCGTGGCCCGCAACGAATTCAACATCAACAAGGGTATACTTACCTTTCAGCGCTCTAACAAACGTATTCGCCTGGCCCTGCCCAAGAGTGCCTTTGATGAGGTGGGTCACATTCGTTTTCGCAGTGCCGGCCAATCGGCCTTTGCCCGGGCCCGCGAAATACAGAACCTCTACCTTGAATACCTGGGTAACTTCAGACGCCTCGACCCCGGCCAGTTTCGTATTGATGACGAGAAAGGCCTGCTCTACATACTTGAGCCAAAGATACACCAGGCCATGTGGGTACGCATTGGTGTGACTGATGGCATAAGAAGATCATACCGTGCCCCCATTAACCTGGCTGAGGTGGTTTACCTGGGTGGCCGGGTTGCCGATGCGCGGGTTGTGCCGGGCAGCGTGGTTTTCAACAGCACCCCCGCCCGCGGGCAGCAAATTCATGCCATGGTCTTGCGCCCCCGTCTTTACGCGCAGAAAAATCCCCCCAGTTATCAGATTGGGGTGTTCATCGACCGCGATGTTGAAGCCCTGGCCCTCGATCTGGGCAGAATATTTCCCACACCGACCTATGGCCTGATTGTTTCTGAGGTACCTCTATTAATATACGGAACCCCCACCCGGCCCTACACCATCATCTGCACCAAAGATGTCTATGTGTCAGACATTAACCCCAAGCTTGAAAGCCGCAGCTTTGTTTCGATTATCAGCCGGGGTATGATCTGGGGCCAGCGACAGCAGAAATCGATTAAACTGAACCGGGTTATCTTGTTTTCAGAAGCCGATGGTATTTACCTCAATGTATCGGCTGACCCCTATGTGGGAAGTTTAAGCGAAACCGAAAAATCGGTTTTTCTGGGCAGTGCGTTTCTGCAGGGCACTCTCAAGAATCTCTATTATTACCCAGAGTCTTCTACTAAAGATGGCTACTACTATCACCCTGGCCGCCAGGCTGATTTTAACTTCTTTTACGATGAGTCGCTGCAAGAAGAAGAGCTGCACCCGGTTTTTACCCCCACCAGCTTTCGCGTGGTGAAGCGCAGTTTTTAGCAGTTTACTGGGCCTCTAAAAAACCGTTTCTGGCAGTGGGAAAAGGTAATGGAATATTCAATCAAAGACCATGAGGGCTATAAGGTCATTCTGTTAAGCGGGGCCCTCACCATGTTCGATATTCAAGAGCTGCGCAAAGAAGCTCTGGGGTACATTGCAGATGGCCATGGTGTGGCCATAGATCTTGAAAAGACCGAAGTCATCGATTCGGCCGGCATTGGTATGATGATTAAATTAAACGAAGCTCTGAAAGAACACGGCAACCGCCTGGTGCTACTGCAGCCCAGCCAGAAAATTCACAGCCTGCTGCTGATGAGCAAAACCAACCGCACCTTCAAAATTGTTGAAGGCTATGAAGATTTGAATTAGATTTCTGAAACTTCTGGCGAAAACAGGCACTAAATAAGAAATTAAATTGCCGCGCTGTTTAAAAGCGCTGTAGAGACATATAATAGATAAGAGGTACCAGAAATGAGCGCAGAAAATCATTACGACGTAATCATAATCGGTGCAGGCCCGGCAGGGTACACAGCAGCTGTGTATG
>CAZHLC010000588.1:0-3154 GCA_964532545.1 uncultured Leptospiraceae bacterium
TCTGAAGGCGGCCAGATCTCAAAAGCGTCATTGTCAACCGAGGCCATGGCCTTGATAACTGCTTCATTATCAAAACCAGCCAGCTGTTGCAGGCGAGGCAGCAGGGCAGCTTCACCAGCCACGCCCTGGGGTATCATCACAATAGTTTTGAACAACAACAGCCAGAAGACATCATCAAGCATGGGCCCCTCATCTGTGGTTATAATAGATACTCTCTTTAAATCTTTAAACTGGTGAGTTTCGATTTCGCCATTTAAAAACTCTATGGCCAGCTGGTCTTCATCTACCCCAACCCGGGCAATCAGGCGGGCAAGCTGTCTGAATTCATCTAAGGTGCTCAATTTGCTTTAGACCAGTTTATGGTTTCACCGATGGCCTGGGCCAGAGCCTCTTGCTGCGAATCATCGTGGTATTTCATTTCACTTTTGGATATTTGAATGCGTGAACCCAGTTGTTCATAGTAATTTGCATTATGGTGGTACGCTTCTATAAGCGCCTTGTCAGACTTATCAGCTGGCAATAGACGCAGTTTGCCATGGCAGAGACAGGTATAGGTGCGCTTCTCAGATTCAACATTCAGCAGAAGGGTTGTACCGCGAACACCGGCCGTAACGGTGGGTGTCTCAAACCTGAACTCTTTTACCTTCTGGCGGTTTTTCAGAACGGCCGAGAGTATACCTTTATTCAATTCAAACAGGCCATCGCCCGCCGCCACCATATACTTAAATTCACTGTTGGCTGAGAGCTGCAGAACATTTTTCTGCTCTAGCGTAATCTGTAAAATGCTGTCTTCAGCTGTTTTTACTACGTCGCCATAGCGCACAATGGCACCCACCTGAGCAGGCACATCATTGACCGTTGCTGAACCAGAAACTAGAATTACCTGACCATTGATATCATTGTTCTTTTTCTGAGGGCCACAACTGAAAAAAGTCAGAACAAACAACAATAGCCAGTAGGGTCGCATAACCCGATTGAAGCAGCTTGCCGGTGTACGTCAACCGGTAATAGACTTTGAAGCTACAATTTTATTCAGAGCAGAATAGAGCTCTTCGATGTCTTCACCGCCCACATCAATATGATTAAAAAAAAGATTATCAGCAGGCGATAACCTGAGATACTTTCGTTTATCTTCGAGCAGGTTAACCGAAGCCGGCCCCAGACGAAGCTCGACCACCCCCCTGGTCAGGCCAAAATTACCAGAGTCTGCTGCGAAATAAATAAAATAGCGCAGAACATATTTGTTACGCCCAAGCATTTTCTGCGCAACCACCAGGCGCTGGTCTGTTAAAACGATTCTGGCATTTTTGAAAATGGTCGTCTCTGGCCCACCGCCGCTCACCCCCACCCAGAGGTTTTTATAGTCTTTGAGGCGTTGCTCACCCGGCAGTAACTGCAGTTTGTCAAGGGTCGAGTTAAGGGCCCAGATAGTCATGGCGATCATGCCAGCGATAAAAACACCGATTACTATGGTGGTGACCATGGCTCGAATCAGCTGTAAAATTCTCCTTGATGGCGTCAAGCCCCGTTGAGTGATTACCCCAGATGATTCTGGGGGTTACCATCTATGTCTAAGAAGAAACTTACTATTCGTTTGAGTATGGTTACTCTGATTTCGATGCTGATTCTTGCAACGGCAGCGACCATTTTGACCGTTTCAGCATTAATGAATAGAAACTCAGTGAACTGGGTAATCGAAGCTCTTTCTCAGAAAGTCACCAACCACATTATCGACGTTGTGAAACGCGAAAGAGATAAAAAGAAACTCACCGCCAACATTACCGAAAGTGTGAAGAAAGTTCATGTAAGCGCCAATGGGGCCGTATTTGTACTCAATTCAAAATTTAAAATCATCGCCATCGCCGAGCGTAGAGAAAACAAACTTATCAAACCCCGTTTTGTGAATAAAAAAATCGGCAAGGTCAAAGACCCCGTTCTACAAGAATCATACACCAAGTTTGTTAAAAACGAAAAGAAAAAGAATCGTAAATTCATAAAACGCAAGTTTGATCACTTTCCCTATTGGAACAACTATCGAAAATACATTGGCATCTATAAACCGTTTAAATCGGCCCAGGGCAAAAAGCTTTATGTGGGGGTTGTGTTTCCCTTCAGAGATTTTTTCGGTTCAATTACCCGTAACCATTTTATTCTTTATGGTATTGCTGCATTTTTCGTAATACTGGCCATCTTTATAGCGCTCAGTATTTCAAAAAGAATTTCAACCCCGCTGGTCAAGCTGGCTGAAGAGACCGAAAAAATTCAACGTTTTGAGCTCGATGGCAGCCCCCATGTAGGTTCAATGCTGCGCGAAGTTGAAGATATGTCAGAGGCCATAGATAATATGCGCTCGGGCCTGCGGTCTTTTAAGAAATATGTTCCCTCTGATCTGGTTAGACAACTCATTTCAATGGGTCAAGAGGCCACCCTCGGCGGTGAAAAAAAGAATCTGACCGTTTTCTTCTCTGATATTGCCGGATTCACCACCATCTCAGAAGCGCTTACGCCAGAAGCCCTCGTGTCTTTTCTGGGCGAGTACCTGGGTGAAATGAGTAAGATCATTCTCGACCGCGAAGGCACGGTAGATAAGTATATTGGCGATGCTATCATGGCTTTCTGGGGCGCGCCCAATGAGTTTGATGATCATGCCCTGAAAGCCTGCCAGTCAGCCCTTGTTTTTCAGAGTCGTCTCGAAGAAATGGGTGAAAAATGGCGGGCCGAAGGCAAACCCGATTTTCATTCACGGGTGGGCATCAATACCGGTGAAATCATTGTTGGTAATATGGGTTATGAAAACCGTATGAACTACACTGTAATCGGTGACCCGGTAAATCTGGCGGCCCGGGTTGAAGCCCTGAATAAAAACTATGGCACCAAGATCATGATCGGTGAAAACACTTACCAAGATGTCAAAGGCGATATGGAGACCCGGTTTCTCGACATCGTAGCCGTAAAAGGTAAGAACGTAGGGGTCAAACTCTATGAACTTATCAGTGAAAAGGGCAAAATCGAGAGCAGCCGGGCCGAAAACCGCGGCCACTACGAGAAGGCCATGCAGCTGTATCTTGACCGTGACTTTAAGGCTGCCAAAGACAATTTTGAGAACGCTCTCAAGGTGAAATCAGACGATCTGGCCAGTAAGGTTTTTATTGAG
>CAZHLC010000588.1:3175-3323 GCA_964532545.1 uncultured Leptospiraceae bacterium
CGCTTCATGGAATGGGGTCTACGTAGCCAAAACAAAGTAGTTACTTAAAAACCATAACTGCACCATCATTTTCTGCCAGAGAAAGTGACAATGAAGTTCGACCGCGGCCCAGTGGCTTCTTTACGAATTTATCGACCTGCGATGATAT
>CAZHLC010000589.1:0-3317 GCA_964532545.1 uncultured Leptospiraceae bacterium
AGAACGCCAAACTGCAATATTTCAGCCCAGCTCTTGAGTTTACCAACTATGTCTATTATTTCAGCAGACTTTTCACAGAATTCAGATTGTCTGCAGATCAACGCAAGTTGAGGCAGGCATTAGCAGGCCTGGGTGAAAAAGGTTCTGAACTTTACCAGCTGTACGCAGGCTATCTTAAACTAAAAAACCATTTTCTTGATTATGCAGACCTCTGCCAGATGTACCAGAATGCAGGCGAAAATGTTCTGGTTCTGCCAACGGTCAGCGCAGATTTACTACCCCTTGAACGCAGCATACTTGATAATCTCTGGGTTGAGGTTCTTGATTGGCACAGTTCAGACGAGCACCCCGAAGTTGCTGTAAGTAATCAACTCTATCAAAGGCTTGAAATAAGAGAAGCCCTGCGTGAGATACAGCAGGCAAACCTGCCTGCCCAGCAAATTGCTATTGTGGCACCACCAGATGAGCTAGAAGCGGTGGCCCTTGAATGCGAAGCAGCCGGGTTTACTACAAGAATGCCCGATGGCCCGCCGGGTATTCTGCCTGGTGCCAGGCTATTTGCCCTGGCTCTTGATGTGCTTGAAAATGGGGGGCGTTATGACGATCTTCGCAATTTTTTACAGAGTCGAGGCAGCTTCGGGCAATTAAAGTTTCTGGCAGAAGCCGGTGTGGCCGTGGGCCTTGAGCAGATGCTCTTCAGCCTTGAGAATATTAAGAGCGGCTATGCTGACGAGAACTCTCTGCCCAGCGGCCTCATCGGTATCATCGAAACTCTGGGCCATTTTAAAAATGCCACTGCATTAATCACCAACAGCCATAAATGTGCAGATTACCTCATCACCCACCTTTTACCTCAATCTATAGAGAAAAACGTAATAGCTCAACTCAATAAAGAACATATCAGCAGAAATAATCAGACCTCTTTTTTGAGCTGGGCCAGCTATATGCGCCAGCAGGCCCTGCGTATCAGAGGTGAGAATGCGCCTGTTGAGGGTTCAATCTATATCAGCTCTGAGCCGGTGCCCGGTTGTTTTAAGCTGGTGATTTTTCTATCATTAATCTCGGCCAACTACCCCAGGTCTTTTCGCCAGACACCTCTGCTGCTAGATTCAGAAAGAGAGATTCTGAACCGCACAGCAACCATTGAGCTGCGTCTCACCAAAGAGCGCAACAGAGCAGAGGCCGGTTTTCTGACCTATGCCATGGCCTGCGCAAAAACGCGCTTCGTTGGTCTATTTTCAAGTTTAGATGCCATTGATGGCAGTCAGAAATTTGCTTCATTTTCGTTGATGAACCTGGCCGAAAAAGCAAGTGCACAATTAACCCAGGCAGAATGGCACTATTTTCTCAAAAAGGTTGAAGCGGCCCCTTACCCTGCCAGGGCCGAGCACTCTTTTGATGAAATTGATCTGCAGCGGGTAATGCTGCTGGGTGAAGACAGAGCACGTTATATATCTCACAAGTTAGAGCGCAAAGCCAACCCGGCGGGGTTGCTGGCCAATTACCACAATTTTTTCAGCAGTGATTACTCAGAGCGCAGTGGCCTTGTAGAGCAGACACTTGTAGAAGAAGACCGGGTTTTCTCAGTCACCTCAGACTTTGAAACATTTATGAAATGCCCCTACGCCTGGTATTTAAACCGCTTTCTGCGAATTACCGAATTCAAAGAGCCTCAATTGCTTGATGACCTTGACCCACTGCAGAAGGGTTCGTTGCTGCATGAGGTCTTTGAAGAAGCCCTCAAGGGTGATGAGCTTGAGACTGACCAGGTGAGACAAAAGGCCTTCAGAGCCATGAAAGAAAGGCTCAATGAATACATCTTTATTCATAAGAACATCAGCGCCTTTACCCGCCGCAAACTTGAAGCCGAACTGGCCCTCTGCATCATCAATTTTCTAGATCACTACCAGCATGTCAGCAGCCAGGGGCGCAGATTACTTGCTACCGAAGAACAATTTGGTTTTTTTGGCTCAGATACGGCCGCTATTGAGTTCAAAGAAGAAGGCTATAAATTCAAGGTGCGCGGCCGAATTGACCGTATCGATGTCAAAGACAACGACCTCTATGTGATCGACTATAAAACTGGTTCAGCCCGCTATTCCAATGCCGAAAACCTTGATGGGGGCAAACGCCTGCAACCGCCCATCTATGCTGAAGCTGTGAAACGCATCTTTCCCCAGTATGAGCAGGTGTTCTCTGGTTACCTGGCCCTGAAAGATTCAAACCGTGAAAGTGCCCCATTGCACAGTAACAGCCGCAAGCAGGCTCTTGATGAAATACTCACATTTGTGTTTCAAAGCCTGCAGCAGGGGGTGGTACCCCAGCAGAATGGCTGTATGTTCTGTGACTTTAAAGCAGTCTGCGGTGAACGGGTTGATTTATCGATTAAACGTAAAACAGAATCATCGCATGCGCTGGTACAGCGTTACCACAGTCTTCAGGGTAAATAATGCAGGTCATAGATTTAGATAAGAACACAGTAGTTGAATCAGGCGCCGGCGGGGGTAAAACCTTTCAGATTGTGAAAGCTCTGATTCAAGGTCTGGTTGAAAAAAAGTTCACCATCGATCAGGTTGTGGCCATCACCTTCACAATAAAAGCCGCGGCCGAGTTGCAAGAGCGTATCATTCTTGAACTTGAAGAGCAGGCTGGCCACTCTGGCTCAGCTCACCTGCATGAACAGCTGGCCTTAACCGGGTCAGCTAATATCTCAACCATTCACGCCTTCTGCAGCAGCATTCTGAAAGAACGGCCTGTTGAAGCCAATCTAGACCCCAATTTTGAGGTTATACCTGAAGAAGACGGGCAGTTCTTTCAAGAGACTTTTAATCTATGGTTGCATGAGAATTCTGATGAGTTTGCAGACTTTCTGGCAGAGGTAGTGTTAGAAAAAGAATTACCTCTACGTACCCACAGGGGTGAGCAGAAGTTCAGCCGAAACCGCTCGCTTGAAGACCTTATGTGGCAGGTGGTCAACCACCGAGAGCTTGAGCCCTTTGTGCCGGCTGAACCAGAGGGCAGCTATAACCTGCATGATTTTTACAGCGAAGCCAATGCCATGCGAGACCAGGTCAGCAGCGGTAAACTGGCTCTGCAGATGGCAGCGGTTCTACAACAGGTAGGCAAGGCGCTGCACAGTGCACCGCAGAGCATAGCCCAGCGTCTGAAAGACCTCAAGTACAAAATGGGAAACCTTGGCGGGGCCGAATACAAAGAACTGCGCCAGCAATGGAACTCGTTATTTAAAGAAAAGTTGCCTATAGCCATCTATCAGGCCACTTTTCCTGCAGTCAGGGCCTTTTATGAAGAAACAAACC
>CAZHLC010000590.1:0-723 GCA_964532545.1 uncultured Leptospiraceae bacterium
ATGCCAATGATATTGGGGCCATGCTGCATGAAATGATTCGTTTTGACCGAATGCTGCAGAGCATCTGGAAATTTGTGAAAAATAGAAAGGACACTCTTCTGGTGATCACTTCAGACCATGAGACGGGTGGCTTTGGTTTCAGCTATGGGCGCCACCGTCTGCCGCGAGCCATACCCCTGCCAGAGAGACCCGGCGCAAAATATATCAGCCGGGTTAACTATGGCACCCCAGAGCTACTTGATCGTATTCATGCCCAGAGTAAAAGTCTGTTTCAATTACTCAAACCTGCAGGCCGTGATGAAAACTACAACCCGGCGCTGCTGATGCGCGAGTTTAACCGGCACATGGCATTTAAAATCAACCTTGCCGAAGCCCGTGAAATTCTGGCCCTTGAAACTCATGAGTATTATCGCGCTGATCGGGCCAAGCTGGCTTTTCGCAGATTTCCGCGTATTTATGATTTTAAAGAGTTCTATACCAGTAAAATGCAGGCCTATACCGGTAAGGCGGCTCGCATTCTTGCCAAAAAGCAGAATGTTGTCTGGGCTACCGGGGGGCATACTTCAACACCGGTAATGATTGTGTCATACGGCCCTGGTAGTGAGACTTTTAAAGGCGTAATACGCAGCGTTGACGTGGGCCGGGCACTGAAGAAGGCCGTGAAGTGAATAGATAATTCGCTCAGTGCTGATTTAGCCCCAGGGTCTGCAACAAGGCATCGTC
>CAZHLC010000590.1:744-3316 GCA_964532545.1 uncultured Leptospiraceae bacterium
CTGCTCTTCTCATTATTGGGGGTAGTTAACAGCTTCTCACCTGAAAAGATAGAATTTGCCCCGGCAAGAAAGCAAAGTGCCTGGGCCTCATCACTTAACTGATTGCGGCCGGCAGACAACCTGACTTTAGCCTGCGGTAGTATTATGCGGGCAAGGGCCACCATACGAATAAGCTGCCAGCTATCAACCGGGGGTCGGTTTTCAAGGGGTGTACCTTCAACTGGCACCAGCCCATTGATGGGCACAGATTCTGGTTGTAGCGGGGCAAGCGTCAGCAACATCTTCACCCGGTCTTGCAGGGTTTCACCCATACCTATGATTCCCCCGCTGCAGATATGCAGATTATGCTGGGCAAGGTTTTCAAGAGTGGCCAGGCGCTCATCATAAGAACGAGTGCTGATAATCTCACCATAGAATTCGCTACTGCTATCAAGGTTATGGTTGTAGGCGTGTAAACCGGCTTCTTTTAGAGCACCCGCCTGGTGGGGCTTGAGCATTCCCATAGTGCAGCAGACTTCAAGGCCCAGCTTGTTGACCTCGCTGACCATGGCCAAGACCTGCTCAAACCTTTCATCTTCAGGCAGCTGGCGCCAGGCAGCCCCCATGCAGAAGCGGCTGGCTCCGCTTGCTTTTGCACTCTGGGCAGCCGCCACCACGGTTTCAACAGGTAAAAGTGCTTCGTTTTCAAGGTCGGTCTGGTAATGGGCTGATTGGGGGCAATAAGCACAGTCTTCGGGGCACTGCCCGGTTTTCACTGAGAGAAGGGTGGCCCGCTGTATTTCTGAGCTATTGTGGTGTTTTCGGTGCAGCTCGGCAGCTTTAAAAACTAAATCAAGCAGGCCAAGCTCTGCTATTTCGAGGGCTTCTTCAAGGGTATAGGGCACATACCCAGAGAGCAGCCCTGCCTGGGCCTGAAAACCAAATTATTGAGTTGTCAACTGTCATTTTCTTTTGTACACTGTGGCATGCAACCAGAGCTTACCCTGTACAAGTTCGATGCCTGCCCCTTCTGTGCCCGGGTAGCCAACTTTATGCAGAAAAACAAGCTTGAAGTAAACCAGAAAGATATCTGGCAAGACCCCAGCGCCCGCGATGAGCTGATTCAGATCGGGGGGCGGCCCACGGTGCCCTGCCTGGTAATTGATGGCCAGGCCATGTACGAATCAGCTGATATCATACAATATATGAGAGACAATCTATTATGACCGATCAGATCAAAGCAGTAATCGAAAAGGCATTGCCTGATGCTGAAGTCTATGTGCTAGACCCCATGAATGACAATACCCATTTCGAATCAATAGTCATCAGTGAGTCTTTTCGTGAAATGCCCCTGGTAAAGCAGCACCAGACTGTGATGAAGGCTCTGAAAGAACAATTTGCTACTACAGTTCACGCCCTGGGGCTGAAAACCTTTACGCCAGAAAAGTGGCAAGACCAGCGTCATCATTATAATCTCTAAGAAACCAAATTTAAAAGGAAAGCGCTAAATGTTAGACCAACAGAAACTCGATGATCAGAAAACTCAGATTAAAAACGATGTCGAAAACAATGACGTCGTTCTCTTTATGAAAGGTGAAAAGGCCATGCCCCAATGTGGTTTTTCAGCCCGGGTGGTACATATTCTCAACACCATGGGTGCAGAATACGAAACCCGTAATGTACTGGCAGATGATCATCTTCGCCAGGCGATCAAAGAGTTTTCAGACTGGCCAACGATTCCCCAGCTATACATCAAGGGTGAGTTTATCGGTGGCTCTGATATTGTGGCAGAGCTTGCTGAATCTGGCGAACTGCAGCAGAAACTCGGCAAGAGCTGAAAATACCGGGGCTTGCGCCCTATGCCTAATTATCTATCGTGAACTTTGTCTATCTTGTAGACCCCATAGAAACATTTAATGTTGCCAAAGACACGTCTTATGCGCTGATGCTTTCTGCAGGCCAGCGCGGTCACAACATCTACTATTTACAAGATGGTGGCATAAGCCTGCTGAATGACAAACTGTTATTTCATGTAGAGCAGGTATTTCCCTCAGCTGATGAAGAAAAACCTTTTGGCCGGGGTGAACAGTCTGTTCTTACTGATGATCAGGTCGACATGGTTTTCATACGTACTGACCCGCCCTTTGATCACCGCTATTTAACAAACACCTGGTTGCTAGATCTGGTGAAAGAGCGGGTGCTGATCATAAATGACCCTACAGGTGTTCGCACCGTGAATGAAAAGATCTGGGCCAATCACTTTACTTCTCTGATACCACCAACTCTTATTACCCGCAGAAAAAAAGAATATCAACATTTTCTGCAAGAACATCAAGAAGTTATTATTAAACCAACCGATGGTTTTGGTGGTCTGGGTATATTTAAGCTGCAGGCCGGTGATGCCAACGCCATGGTGGCTTTCGAGACCATCTCTGACGATGGCAGAGATTATGTTATCGTGCAGAAATACATCAGTGCAGCCCAGCAGGGCGATAAAAGAATTCTTCTACTTGGGGGTGAACCTCTGGGAACTCTAATGCGGGTACACGGTGAGGGTGACCATAGAAATAATTTGTCGCGCGGGGCCACAGCC
>CAZHLC010000591.1:0-3308 GCA_964532545.1 uncultured Leptospiraceae bacterium
CAGAGCGTTGGCCGCTGACCCATTGAAAGAGTAGTTTGATGGGGTTAGTTTCTTCTTTCATGCTTTTATCATTGCGTAATTGCCAGTTTACTGAAAAGTAAGACATAAAAACCTTGCCCTGAATATCATCAAGGGTGATCATGCCGAAGAAACGTGAATCTTGAGAATTATCACGGTTATCACCCATAACCACAAAATGATTATCAGGAATCGGATCTTCCCACGGGGGGCAGGCCAGGGTGGCTTCTTCGGTTCTTATTTTCTGGTTAATGTCAGCAGGGGGGTAGCAGGTCGGATGAAACACGACTTCATTGCGGCTGGTGATCATGGCAGTAGGGCTCTTTAACATGTAATGGTCTACCTGAACCCTGCCCGATTTGGGGTCTGTCACTTTTTCACGAAAAAGCTCAAAGTCGAGGTTCGAGGGCAGGCAGCTGCTGCGCTGACAATCCATATCAACCAGAACCTCTTTGTCTTCTCTGCTGGTTAAGGCGGTTACACCATACTTTTTGCCATTGATGTAGATTTCATTATCGCGTACCTCAACCTTGTCACCAGGCACACCGATGACCCTTTTCACCAGAGTTTTGCCCTGTAGCGAAGGGCTGTCTGAATCAAAAGTTACAATATCACCACGCTGCGGGCGATCTATGCGAAAAAGTACAATGTCAGTAAAGGGCAGCCTGAAAGAATAGCGCATTTTGTTTACAAACAGAAAGTCACCGATCTTGAGGGTGGGCTGCATTGAACCAGAGGGAATATTATTAGCATCGAGTACTGAGCTTTTAAAAGCAAAGACCCAGAAGATGATCAACCCGAATGACAGTACTGTATGTATTGTCTGGTTTCTTTTGTAGTACTTATGCTTGGCGGCATGAAAATCGTAGAATTTACGCAGCATTATTGTAGACCTGCTCTTATGTAGAATATGCGACAGTTTGTCAGAATGAGTTTGTACTGTTCGAACACTTTGTTCCAGTCAACGGCTCTATTGAGACGGTGCTGGTTGTTAAGATAAATACGCAGTTTTTTTGAAAGCTCATGCACCCGCAACAAGTAGGGCAGTAGGCCCTTCTGTGAAAGTTTTCTTCTTAGAGCCTGAAAAGCCTTTTTATATCTTGGTGAACTCTCTGTAACAAATCTGCTTGTATGAGCCAGGCTGGCCTTCAACCGGTATGAGTTGCCAAACGAGATCAACGATGCCTGGGTTCGCAGGTTAACATCGAGTTCAACGATCTCGCGTTTAAGTACGTTGCTTTCTGATTTGGTTAACCCGAGTTTGCTGTTGTTAAAATCTACTGCAAAAAGTGAAGCAGTGAATAACAAGAAAACAGTGATCGTTTTCACAGGAAACAGTTTTGATGTTCTATCGCCCGTCAATTAACTTCTGCCGAAACGCTTAAGTAGTGTCTTACAGCGGGGAATATTTCTCTTTGAGGCACTGATTTTCTCGAAGTAAGAATTGTAGTAGCGTGTCTTTGAGCCAATTGCGGTATTTTCGTAGAGGTCTTTGCAGATCGTGCGCACCCGGTAATCTGAGAGAAGCCTTTCAAAGATATAAAGACCAAACTGGGCCCGGCCCCCAACATGATGAATAAGAACTGCGTTCTCACCTGGCTTAAGGCTGTAATTCAGATTCTTAATCAGTTTATTAAACTGCTTCTTACTGGTATAAATATGCTCAATGGCATTACTTAAATAAATGACTCTCATCAGCGAAGTGCCTTCTTCGCGGTAATCGCCATCATGCAGGCCGGCAAGGTTCAGTTTAAAACGTTTTACCGAAGACAGATTCTTCTGAAAGTTTAGTATGTGTTTACGGCAGAATTTTCTCTGGCGGGGTTTGCAGAGAATCTGCATGTTAGCAGGGTTGTTCGCGCGGTAATAGCGCTCATGGTGCGCCACCCAGCCGAGTTTGAGCTTTTTTAAATTGGTATCAAGCACAGCATCTGCGGTAAACTGGTTCTGTTTAAAAAGATTCACGAACTGATAATGGCCATGCAATATTCGCCAGTCAATATCAAGCATGGTTAAGCGCTGGCAGTTCATAAAATTATGCATGATGTATGGCTGCAAAAAACCAACGCTGTAGCAGCTGTAAGCTTTCTGTTGAAAGAGCTTATGCACCAATAGAAAGTCTTTTTCAGGGTGCCGATCATTCATTTTGAAAAAGTTCCAGCAGCCGGCTGTCATACTGTTGATACACATGCGGCAACCACGCCGGTATCTTTTAAGGCGCTCTTTGATAATGAACCTGGCCGCGAGGCTGGTTTTGTATCTTTGTTTGCCGGCTGCCATGGCGCAGTAGGCATTGCCGTCTGCATTCATCGACTCAAACAGAGTACTCAGCTCATTCTGACCGTAGGTACTCTTTTTGAACTGAACAAAGTCTTCACTGAGTTCGATTGAGGCAGTTAATGAAAAGTTACTATCAGTCTCTGCAGGTGTCTTGGCTGATAGCTGCAAACAGAGGGCAAAGCTGAATACCGCTGTTAAGGTGAGTGTTTTCAGATGAATTTACCAATCAATTTTCAGATTGGTGAATAACCCGGCGGGCAACAACCAGTCTTTTCTGAAACATACCACTCAGGCTCTGGGTAGTCACACCTTCTGATGAGTTCACATAGGCGAAAGAGCCGTTGCCAAGGTAAATACCTACATGGGTAATCACACTGCGGCGCTTTGAGGTTGAGAAGAATAATAGATCACCGGGCAGCAATGCCTTTGAGGCAATCTGTAAACCAGTCTTAGAAAGCAGCCCGGGTGAATGGGGCAGGTTGGCCCCGGGGGCCTGATCTTTGAGCGAACGTATTACCAGAGAGGTTGAATCAATACCTTTACGTGAATCACCACCGAACTTAAAGCGGGTCTTCTGCCACTTTTTAATAAAGTTCGCAAGTTTGATTTTGTCTACATTGCCTTTGAGGGCAGGCTGGGCTTTATCGTTTGCCAGCACATTTTTGTTTTTCTGCCAGTATTGTTTTGTCAAGCCCGGGGTCTCGCGTTGAAACTGGGCATTGTAGGCCATAAGAGCTTCATAGCTTTTGGCACGTACAGCTTTGGGTTTCGCACGGCGTTTCAGTTTTACAGTGCCTGAGATTGATTTGGCAAGATCAAGTGCCTGATCATGGCTCTTGCCACTTTTGCGCAGTTCTGTATAGATGTAACCAAGGCCTTCAATCGCATTAATCTTATAGCTGTTCTTGCGCGCGTCGAGCATCAGGTTTTTCAGCTGACCGTGATCAATACCGGTGGCTTCGATTCTTTCATACACCTCACCGGTGCGGGTATAGCGCCCTTTACCAATA
>CAZHLC010000592.1:0-3306 GCA_964532545.1 uncultured Leptospiraceae bacterium
TCATCGAATATCGAACAGGGCATCGTAGGGTATCAATTCAATTTTGATAAGATTTATTTTGTGGCATCAGAAATCTCTTACTTCAATCAAAAAAACAGAAAATTTGAAACGCTTGGCCCCATGCCCCCCTTCTATACACCAGTACTCTGGTTTTTGCCAAAAACCGATGGCAAACCCATTATCGTGAGCGACCCCCATGTTGGCACCCTTTCGCTCGCACCTTTGAAAACTGAGATGATGATTAATGTGCAAGCCTTTGCCTCGGGGGCGGCTGCCAATAATCAGAGACTCTGCATATTGACACATAAAAAAATAAAATGCTATTCGACACCTTTTTTTGCGTCGCAGCTAGAAATTGAGCATGAGCTGAGTGAGCCTTCGGGCCTGTTCATCTCTGAAAAAAGTGAGCTTTTCACAAAAACCGAAAACCACCTGCATAAAATAAATGTAGCTGAGCCGGTCAGAACGGTGAAGAAGGTTTCTCTGCCAGAACATCACGGTGCCTTCAAACTGGGTTCAGCAATGGCGGTTTCGACTGAAGCTAAGCTCATTCTTTATGATCAAAGCTTGAACATAAAAGGTTCGTTTTTCTTGAAAGAGGGTAAACTCTGTGTTTCTAATGGAAAAAAATCTGAGTGCTATTCTGCAGGCAGAGTTAGCCAGCAGAGTCTGATTAAGAACCTGTTTTAGAGCAGCCTATCTCAGGCCTTATCTACCCTTCCATGGCATCTTCATATAACGATTACCATCTTTTAACTCGGTGAGCATCTGCTGCAGTCTGTTCTGCTTTGTTTCTTCACGCTTGGCCGAAACAATGTACCCCAGATAGTCGTTGCGCTGGTAGGGTGGCCGCTCATTGTATGCCTTCTGCAACTTACTCTCAGCAAGGGCCTTTTTAACAAAGGTGGGTATAGCATACCGCTCACGCCTCTGCGGCCTGCGCTCGGCAGATTCACCGCGGTCATAGAGGGCAAATTGCTGTTTAAGCAGTTTGCGCAGATAAGTTTTATTCAGGTCTTTTTCTGAATCAAAGCGTAGGTGTCGGATATTAGAGCCTGAGCCTCGCAGCTGCTTTTGATCATCTTTAAGATCAAGACCCCGCCAGAACATCAACTTCAAGTGTGTCTTATACGATACCAGCATACAAGAATAGTTATTATCTCTTTTATAGGCGAGACCGTTCCAGGCCGGGGCGGCCTTATAACCCGGGCAGATCTCAAGCAGTGCTGCATGAATCGTTTTAGCCAGCTTCTGCTGGTTGGCTGGTAGCGATTTGAGATATTTACTGGCGCTCATTGGTTTTTCGTTTTTCAGGATTTCTATCAGCTAACTGAAAGCGCACCCGTTTCAGAAACCTTGCCTTGTAAGTGCGGCCAGCCTTATCTCTAGAAGGCTCATAACGCTTTAATATAAAGGCCTCTTGCACCCGCTCTTCAAGGCCATAGCCCAGCCGTTCGCCAAAAGGTTCGACCAAAAGAACCTGGCCGCATTGATCGACCACAACCATGACCGTGACCACGCCCTCGATGCCTCGAATACTCGCCTCTTTTGAATAGACTGGTGTAATCGACGGAGACAGATCACGTGGCATACTTAAACCATCTATAATAGGATTCATTACCTCACCGCTTTTCTCGCCTAATGACTGCACACTTTGACATGGCTCAACTTTGCGATTAGCATATTCTTTTTTAAAGCGTGCAGTTTGCCGGCGCTCTTGTTGGATAATTTCTCGATGGGTCTGCATCGCACAGGCAGCCCCTAAAAACAGCAGACCCAAAAAAACAATTGCTCTTGAAATCATTAAACACACTCTGAGGCCACCTGCTCATAACAACAACAGTAAATTATCTGTAAGCAAAATTTTGGTTTTAAGGCAGAAATCGTGGTGGTTCTGGCAAGGTAGTAACTACGCCAGAAGGTGGCCCGATGAAATGGGCCACCGCTGAGTTCACTGTAAAAACAGGTGAGCAGGTTAAACTACAATTGAAAAATGTGGCAACTCTTGCTGCCATGGTTCGCAATGTGATCATTCTAAAGCAAGGGGCCGACACACAGAAAATTGTTACAGACGCAATTGCGGCTGGTGAGGCCAAAGGCTACATCCCAGAATCAGATATGATACTTGCATCTTCACCGCTGGCAAAACCCGGTGAAACAGTTGAGCTAACATTCAAGGCACCAGCAGCGGGTGATTACACCTTTATCTGCACCTACCTCGGGCACTATGTGCTGATGCAGGGTACCTTGAAGGTGATCTGAATAAGACTCGAGCCAGGCACCTGCCTGGCTCACTTTGCGCTCAGCCCTTATCGCGAAACTCAACGGGGGTTTGCCCGGTGAACTTGCGAAAGGCATTGTGAAAGGCCGACTTTGAATTGAAGCCGGCCATATATCCTACCCTTAAAACATCTACCCCATCGTCTTCTTGTAATAACCGCTTGGCTTCTTCGACCCGGTAGCGGTTAATAAAGTTACGAAAATCGACATGGCTATGTTCATTCACAAGTTGTGAAAGCTGGTGGCCCTTGATACCCAGCTCACCGGCAACACTCTCAAGGCTCAGGTCGTATTGACGATAGAGATGCTCTTCGGTCATCAGCTCATGCAACCGCCCAATCAGGGTCTCGGGGTCTAGACCGCGCAGGCGTGACTTTTCATAACGCTGTTTCTGTGATTTGCGCCTGATTAGGTTAAACAATTCAGGAAAGCGCTGTGTAAGCAAATCAATCACCATGGCCACCCCGGCGGTGAGAAAGCACCCAATGAGCAACAGCCCCTCGTGCTGGTAGATAAAGCCAAAGAAAATACCCAGTATGCTGCCCCAGGCTGAGGCCGAGCTGGCCAGAATTGCATAGAGTGGTATCTTGTTGTTTTCACCTTTGAGCAGCCGAATGGCTGTAAAAAGATGAATTCCGAAATAGATAAAGATGTGCAGGCAGAAAAAGGCAATATACCAAATCATCCAATGCGAGGTTCTGTCAGCAAAAAGACCATCTATCTGTGCCTGCATGTTCTCAGGGTAGAAAATATAAAGGCCCAGTGAGCCGAGGGCCGCAACCAGGGCCGGCAATAAATGCAGCTGGCTGGTGCGAATCACCTTTGGCTCTGAGCCAATCATTTCGTGGTAGAAGAAATAATAGGCAGGGCCCATCAGCATAACCGCCGCGGTAAACAGGCCCGCAAACAGGGGCATTTGCTGTAACCTGTTCTGTAAGAGATAGGCCAACCCCAGATGCACGAAGATGACTGACAAAAAAATCAGAAAGGCAGAGAAACGAAAACCATTGCGCAGGCGGGTTAACT
>CAZHLC010000593.1:0-3303 GCA_964532545.1 uncultured Leptospiraceae bacterium
CCTGCTATAACCAAAAAGCTTCATCACCTCTGGGTCACCTTTTTTTAACAGGCCGCGCATGCCATGTTTTACCACCCAGTCGGTGCCTTCGTCATGCCCCTGCCATTTGCAGGCCGCTTGCAAAGCCATCTCAGGGTGATCTTTGCTGAGATCATTGAGGTTATTGGCCACGCTGCGCCTGACAAATTCTGATGAGTCGCTCTTAAGAATATTTAGAATCTTCAGAATTTTCTCTGGCCTTTTCTTCAGTTCTGGTACCCCCAAAGCCCAGGGCAGATGGGGCCGGCAGCCCTCTGAGGCGAAACGGCGTACGTTCTCATGTTTATCAAGGGCACATTTTTCAAGAAAGGCCATGCTCTTTTCAAAGTCATCGTTAAGAAAATGTCTTATGGCAAATTCTGAGGTTGAGTAGCGGGTAAAGGTTTTGAGCGCCCGCAGAGACAGGCTGCGATCTTTTTTCTGCAAACCATAAAGCTCAACATAATCTGGCAGCACCCAGCCTTCGATATCGGTGAAGGCCGGTGCCACTTTAATCAAAGCCCTGGCAGCTTCACTGTAGCTCATACCCAGAGCCTCATGCAGGCAAAGGGTTACAAAACGCATCTTCTCTTTGAGTTCTTTTTTCTTGAAGGCCGGGGTCAGTACCTTTTTCAGAAAAAGCTTCTCATTGAAGCTTTCAATGGCCGCGAGAGATGCAGCCATACTTTTTATTCGAGGTGTTGTAAAATACAGGTTCTTCAGCAGTTCGGCCATCATTTCTGCCTATATACGGGTTGTGCCCAGCAAAGCGTTTTTTATTATTCAAGAGCTTTCGGCTCTGTTCAATTCTGCAGCATTAAAACCGCAGCATAGCGCCAAACGTTGGCCCGATAAAAACATCTCTGGTAAGCATAAAGACCTCAACTTCGGTGCCCGTGGCCGCACCTTGAATATCTTGAGTGACAGTGGCGGTCTGGGTTTGTGTACCAAGTTTGGTTTCAGCGGCAAAATATGTAAAACGGCCACCTAGATATAGACTAACGCCAGCAAAATTGCTTGAGATCAAGTCGAAGCCAATACGCAGATTCACTTCAGCCCCGAAAAGTTTTACGGGAACATCAGTCAAAAAGTCTGACTTGTATTTGCCCCTGCCAAAAGAAAGTGAACTATCGACTTCAACAAATGTTTCACCCCTTGTTCGAATATACATGGGTATGAGATTTATATATGTGCCAGAAAACTCTGAAGTTAAAATGAACTGGTCAAAAACCAGGGGTAATGCCCCATAGCGAACATTGTAAACCACGGGGTTACTGTAGGTGGCAAACCTTACGCCTAAACCCATGGCGAAAGTTGTATCATCGCCCCCAGAACCAAAAGCACCGCTCAGATTATAAAGAAAATTCAATTGGTATAGACCAAAGCCCGTTGACCATTGAAAGGGCTGATTCTGAGAAAAACTGGTTCCGTCGACTGTAACGGTATCAAAGTCGCTATCGCTGCCTGGTTTAGCTTCACCACGAAACCGGCCTATTACCGAACTGCCTTCGATACCGATGTTTTCAAAGAAATGAGAGCCGGCAAATTTAAGAATATCTACCGTGGTTTCAATATTATTGGAAATTTTTTCATCATTCGAAAACCTGAAATCTTCAAAAAACTTATCAGAGATATAATCGAGCGAAAGGCTTGTGTTGCCTAAGACATAAATGCGCAAAGCAGATTCTTTCAATAAAGACGGGTCGACCTCGAGATCGAGATTTTTGCCCCCACGGGTCGCAGACCCAGGAAACCAAAAGGCATACCAGCCCCCTAAAGAGATCTGAGCCTCGGTACCCTCACCTGCAACACCTTCAAGAACGTAGCCAAAGCCAGGGGTTGCTACAGCAAAGCAAACCAGCCAAACCAATACGCGTCTCATATACATAGATAAAATTAGCATAACGTAGAGTCAAACTATTGTCTTAATATGACTCAACAGACCATGGCTAAAACGGTCTTTTCTAAGCTATTGAGGCGCTCTTCGAGCGACTGGTTCTGCAGCTTAAGAGAAGCCACTTTTGATTTCAGGTCTGCATTTCTTTCTTTTAAATCTTTAACTGCATTCACCAACAAAACAGAGACCTGCGAGTAACGCACCCCGTCAACCCGGCCCTTCAGGCGGTGCACCAGTCACGGCTCAGCTCTATAAAGAACAGCCTGCTTGATACCAATTGATGTAAAACCATTTGGCGGCCTGTGCTTTCTTTGCAAATAGACGCCTATGGCAGAAAAAAATGAAATAGAAATTGTAGAAGACTTTCTTAAGGCTCTCGAAGCCGCTGATTTCGATGCTGCCGAAGCACTACTTGATGAAAAGGTCATTTATCAGAACGTACCCCTGCCTGCCGACCAGGGCAAGCAGGCTGTGCTCGAAACTCTAAAGCGCTTTGGGCTCATCATTGATCAGTTTGAAGTCATTACCCATAATATTGCAGCGAACGGTTCAGTGGTTTTAACTGAGCGTACTGATATTATTTCAGGCCCGGGCCTGAGACTCGAGTTCTGGGTGTGTGGTACTTTCGAAGTTAAAAATGGTAAGATCACTCTCTGGCGTGATTACTTTGACTGGGCCACGCTAGGCCGTGAAATAGCAGTTAGCCTGCCCGGCTTCGCCTTCGAGGCTGCTGCGAAATTGGCAGGCTCTTTGCTGGGGCGTTAGAGGCCAGCGCCCACAGCACAAAGAGGCTGCAGCTGCCTGGTAGGGCAGCCTCAGAAAAAAACCTGCTCTATTCTAGAATTCTGAATTCAGTGCGGCGGTTACGGGCATGCTGCTTTTCATTGCAACGAACGCCGTCACGGCAATTGTTCAACAATTTAGTTTCGCCATAACCTTCTGATGAAAGCCTTGAGGCCTTGATGCCCTTGCGAATAAGGTAATCTACCACGCTTTTCGCCCGGCGTTTTGACAGGGCCAGGTTGGCCCGGGCGCTGCCACGGCTATCGGTATGCGACATGATTTTGACTTTTACAGTGGGGCGGCCCTTCAGCAGCTTATAAAGTTTTTCATCAATAATTTTCTTTGAGCCTGCAGTGAGAACATGACTACCCAGCTTATAGAAAACCGGCAGAGCTTCGTATTCTTCAGGTTCTTCTTTTTTCTTTTTGGCTGGTTCTTTTAGACTGATATCGCGGGTTTTTGCAGTTTTGTTGGTAGCTACGTTACAAGGCACTTCACGCCACTCTTTAAAGCCGCCTTTTTTAACTAACACGGTGCGCTCTACATAGTCATAAACTGCCGGTACAACCTCTTCTTCAGTGGTCTCGTCTTTTACCAGCACGAAC
>CAZHLC010000594.1:0-3290 GCA_964532545.1 uncultured Leptospiraceae bacterium
AGGCTGGGCCCCGATACAGCCGGCCAGACTTTTGATCATTCGGCTTTTTCTACTCTGCTGCAAAAGCATGTCGATGACCAGGGGCAGGTTAATTACGGTTCTCTGATAAAAGACCGCCCCGCCTTGAATAAATACAATGACTCTTTGGCCGGTGTGAAAGTCAAAGAGCTAGGCCGCTATGAACAGCTGGCCCTTTATATTAACGCCTACAATTCTTTTACCCTGCAGTTGATGACTGAAAACCCCGGTGTTAAATCAATCAAAGATATACCCAGGGCTGAACGCTGGTCTATGCAGCGCTGGCGAATTGGTTCGCGCACGCTCAGCCTTAATCAAATAGAGCATGAAATAATCAGAGCAAACTTTGCTGAACCCCGCATACACTTTGTACTTGTTTGCGCCTCGAAGGGCTGCCCGCCACTGAGAACCGAGGCCTTTGTGGGTAGCCGTTTAATATCGCAATTGCAAGAACAAACCAGACGGTTCTTCGCATCAAAGCAGAACTTTGATTTTGATGTAGCCACAAAACAGATCACAGTAAACGAACTCTTAGACTGGTATAAGGGTGATTTCAGCAGCTATTCAGGCAGTCTGCTTGAGTATATTATCGAACATGTCGAGCCAGGCCTGGCCCAGCAAATCAAGGCCGTAAAAAACGATATTTCAATCTCTTATTCGAGCTACGATTGGTCAATCAATGGTAGCTGGTAGCCTGATATGTGCATAGTTATGCATATAAAGTGAAAAAATTCTGAATTTCTGGGAAATTTTTCGGCTGAGGGGGTATTACCCTTTAAAATAACCAGGAGTTTCAAATGCAAAGAACCAGTTTAAGTCTCAGTGAAAAGGCCATTGAAATACTCAATGAAACTGCACAGGCGGCGCGTATAAACAAAAAGACCATGGCATTGCGATGTCTAAAGAGGCTAAAGAAGAATATTCACAAATTACAATTGATAAAGCGTTCTACTATCCGTTACAATGCTGAAAGCTGTGCTCATAAGCTTTATCTTTATCTGCCTGAAAATGTGCATAACTATGCACAAGCATTGCGGAATATGGAAAAAATCAGTATCAGCTATCTGGTAGATATGGCAGTCAAACTATATGCTGAACGCTTACTGAGAATAATGAATTCGCCGCGCTTTAATCGGGGGTATGTCACACTGCTAGATGAGGTTCTGAGGGCACTTCACCAGAAGATTGGTTTTCAGAATAGAGGCGTGGCTGGCCTGCATTTGATATTTGCGAGGCCAGCCCGGGGTGTCAATCGGCTGCGATTACCAGATCACCGGCGACTTTAACTTCGCCATCACCGTTGGCGGCCTGAACCGCTACGGTAATCTGTTTGGTATCATCGTTTTTACGTTTTACTTTACCGGTACAGACAACAGTATCACCGGGCACGGTCATACCTTTGAATTTGACGTTAAAGTTTTTCACCTGCAGGGGGTGAACCCAGTTATTCTGCATGCGGCCGATCAGGGCCATGATGTACATGCCGTGGGCGATGGTACCGTCGAGGCCGGCATCTTTGGCAAATACGGGGTCGGTGTGAATAGGATTAAAATCTCCTGAGGCCCCGGCGTACTTCACAAGGTCCATATGTTCGATAGGGCCGATTTTAAGTTCAGGAATTTCATCGCCTTTTTGAAAATCATCGTATTTAATTCTCTGCATTTTACATTCCTTCGGGGCGAATGACAATGGCCATCTCGGCTCTAATGCATTCTTCGTTGTTTTTGTTGGTGTAAACATTGCGCATGGTTACCATATCCATCTTGCCTGTTTTTACATCAACCACCTCACCCTGTACGGTGATGGTATCACCGGGGTAAATGGGCTTTAGGTACTCATACTCTTCTTTCATATGAAGCAGGCGCTTGGTGTCGATACCCATGGCTTCTAAGTCTTCCCAAAAGCCTTCATATCCCCAGAAAGTGAAAGAAGTCTGAAAAGTGGGGGGAATGGGAGTGTCTTCAAAACCCGCTTTTTTTGCTTCTTCAGGGTCGAAATAAATGGCATTGGTTTCGCCAATGGCTTTACAAAATTCTTTAATCTTGCCCCGCTCAACATCAACTGAAAACGAGGCCATCTTTTTACCTACAAGGTCTTTACTTAATTCTGGCATAAGCCGGTTTTCAGCGTTGAAATTGACCGTCAATGAAAAATAGACAAGTCTGTCTGTTCAGGGGGGTTTTATTTTGGCGGCACAATCACTGCTCGTGAAGCACTGCTCACCATTGTGGGTGCAATAGCTGCGGCCCGAGTGGCCAGTTTCGCAGCGGCCTTCGATTCTGGGGCGGCCGTGGCCACCAATGCAGACCCCGTCTTTGCAGTAGGCGCCGCTGCCGCAATCGATATCTATGAAGCAGAGTTGCTGTCGGGCCGCACCCACACCATGGCCTTCAGGTATGAGATCGCCACAGGCACTTTTGGCCTGCAGGTTGTCGAGAGCCGCTTCAACCAGTAAATCGCGCACATCGAATTTTAGAAATAGAATCTGCGCTCGGCCTGCCTCAACGTAAAGGTAGCAAATATTGATATCTTTATCAGCCAGGCCTTCTTTTTGGGGTTTGCCATAGATTTTCACAATTTCAGGGCGGGTGGTTTTGCCCGGCCGAAGTTTGGCCACATCACCGGGCAATAGGGGCTTTTTCGCCATTGATACGCAGCCAAAAAATAGCAATAAGGGTAAGAGCGAAAAATGGCGCATGGTCAATTTGACTCTGGCCAGTTGCGTTGACAAAACAATTATTGCCCGGCCTTTGGTGCGAAAATGAAGAAGTTTCTTCTTTTGTTACTATTACCTTCGCTGCTGTGGGCCAATCGATTTTCGCTGGGGGCCTATGCCTCTCATGTGCATGAATATGATTTTAACGGAACCCCTGATTATGAGCAGCTGCTCAGCTTTGACAATGCATTTAATGGCGGGCTGATTGTGCGATTACCTGTTTCAAAAAGGTGGCGCTTCAGTGTTCTGGGGGCCTATGGGCAGAGCTCGACAACCTCGGCCAGTATCGTTTACCAGACAAGGGCCATGCGCCGGCCTGGAGGTTCACCGGGTAGCATTGGCGAGGCCATGGCCAACGCCTTTTTATGGGTTTTCTCGGCCATGCGAACCCGTTGGTTGCTGGGTTTTACCACGTCGGCCTTTCTGCGCGACAGAGACTTTGTGGGTTGGGGTGCAGGGCTTACTTACGGCCTGCGTACTGGTGAGCTGAACAAGTTCTATTTCTTTTTCAGGCACACGTTTCTTCTGTTAAATGATTCTTTTCTTGTAAACAGGG
>CAZHLC010000595.1:0-3281 GCA_964532545.1 uncultured Leptospiraceae bacterium
CGGGCGAACTCACCTGTTAGCACAGCGCTTGCCTCTTTTTCTGCGATTACCCCACCCTCAATGATGGTTTCTTTGTTTTTGCTATCATACATCTTTATTTGTACAATTTTTGCCGCGTTCTTGCCATAGGTTTTTTTGCGGCCCTCGTTACGGTAGACTACCAGGGTGCGGTTCATAAACTTGAAGGCAAACGAGTTGGCGGCGACTTTTACCGTCTGCCACCCGTTGCCATCAAAATAACGGGCGCTCTGTTCTTGTGTGGTGAAACACTCTTCGTTTAACACTGGTTCGAACTTCAATTGAAGCTTACCGTCAATCATTTTAAAGGGCTGCTCACCCGCTACCATGATCAGCCACATCGATAACATTTCTGAGGTTACCCCGCTGAGGCGGGCCTGAAAGCCGCGGCCGTGGTCGGCTTCGTTGGCATAGGCGCTTGAAACATAGAACGACACGTTCTGAAAAATGCTGCGGCCGAAAACTTCGGGTTTAAGAAAGGGCGATATACCGGTTTTAATATCTTCAAAGAACTCATCGTAGAGCCCGGCCCGTAGAATCTCAAGCAGGTATTTATATTCCATATGGGCATAGATTGATTCGTTTTCTATCCACCCGGCGGGCCAGGCGTGCACCCGGCCTATCTCAAAGGTCTCATCTTTCAGTGATTCGCAGACCTTATACATTTTCAGCTTCGTATCATAGAGCTTGCTGGCCTTGACGCCCTTGTAGATATCTTTGTTTTTCTCGTGGTGCACCCGCAGATAATGCATGGGCCCCTCGAGAAACTTTTTCAGTGGGCGACTGGCAAACTTGCTGACGGAGGCGGTTTCATAGCCCAGATGATTTTTTTCTGGCTTCTTGCCCTTCATGTTGGGTTTGAAGGCCTTTGCCTGGTTTTCAAAATAGGTATAGATAACCCCACTCTTATCGAAAACATCATGCCCCCGCGATTGATCAATGGCCTGGCGGGTCAGCTGCAGCCCCAGTCTGATAAATTTCTGCAGTTTTTCAATGGGCAGCTTAGTTTCTTTGCCGGTGATGCCCAGGCGGGTACTCTCGCGGTACTTCTCTTTTAACCTGCTTGATTTATCCCAATAGTCAAAAGCCCCGCCAAGGCCCTCTTTAATTCTGGCTTTCAACAGCGGAAGTAGAGCCAGCAGAAAATTACCCATTTCTTCAAAGATGCTGATATCGACATGGCGGTTATGCACCTCTTCGAGGCTGATCTCAAGAAACAGTAGAGCCCGTTCAAGCTCAATGGTCTCACAGCTTGATGAACCAATCAGACCGGGCAGGCCGTTCATTGAATCATTCCAGCCGGGCTTGTCAGATTCCATCTGCAGGCCGATGCCCGCCGGGTCGAAGTTGGCTACCCGGTTAACAATCATGGTGAGCAGCTTGGCCAGCATATGTGTGCGGTAGATTTTGCCAGCACCATTTTTAGTGCGAACCTTGGCCTTTTCACTTTTGCGCCCCGCAATGAGTTCGATTTTTTCTTCGTCGCGCAGCACGGCCCCGTACTGGCGCACACCGTTTTCAGTAATCACATACTTCTGGTTGCGGGGTAAGATGACATCGACATTGTCATAGAATGTATAGTTCTTACGCCCCAGCAACAGCTCAATAAGCTTTTCGGGGTAAATCGCCAGAAAATTATCAATCAGGTCGAGATTGTAAAACCAGTGATCGACCCAGAAACCTTCATGCACCCCGCCAATATCATCTTCGCGGCAGTAGAGTAGTATGTCGGTCAGGGTTTCATCAAGTTTTTTCACGCCCAGATCTTCAAGCAGCATGGTGAGCTGCCCCGGGGTAAAGGGGCCAGCCAGCAGCTGCTTTAAAGACTCGCTCTTGCCTGCTTTGGCCCCGGCCTTTGCCACAGCAGCCGCCACCTTATCTTGATTATCAACCAGGTAGTAAACTTCGTTTACTTCGATGGGGTTGTACCCATCAGTCTGAATCAGATTGAGAAAAAGAAAAACGTTATAGTCTTCAATTTCAGGAAAGAACCAGCAGTCATTACGGCGGTTCTGGTTTACACTGCGGTAATGGCCGGTGCCCTGTGAGAAATAGCTGGGTTCTAAAATAATGTTGTGATAGTCGCGCTCAAGATCACCATTCTGCCGCGAGAACATATAAAAGGCACTCTTGCCCTCGGCGGTATCATAGGGCACAGGAATACCCCCGCGAATGACATTGTCGAGAAAGGTCTGGCCCATGTATTCATCAAACTGGGGCAGCCCACTGACACAGAAGGCATGGTTTTTAATGGTTTCAATTTCATCGTGGTTGGCCTGGGCCGCGGCTTCGAAGTGAGCCACCTGTTGATATGCCTTCACCTCATTTTCAATGTCATCATCGTTCAGACCAAAGCCAAGCACAGAGTAGAGTTCAACTTGTTCACCCGGTGCCAGCTCAGCAGTTACCGCGCTGAAGCCACAGGGTGTGCGGTTGAAGTTCACTTGCTTCTGCCTGAGAAGCTCAGCGAGAGGCTGGTTTTGAAAATTCCAGGGGTGGTCATAGTTCGCTGCCTCACCAAAAATAACCTCGGGGTCGATGATGTAACCATCAACTGCTTTTAAGGCTCCACCACTGTCGGTCACATAGCTGACCAAAAAGTTGCCGCCATTTATTTTCTGAATGATTTCTTTATCAGCGGGGTCTTGCTTTAAACGAAACACCGGCACGCCGGCAATGGTGGGTATCTCAATCATACCCTCGATGTGGCGGGCGGTAACATGCAGCGCGGCCCGGTTCATGCCGGTGCAGATAATGCGGGCCACCCCATCGAGTACCTCGAGTTTGCGGCTGCTCTGCCCGTTGTTGGTGATCTGAACCTTTCGAATGAGGGCGGGGGTGCGGCTGCGCACTTTGGGGAAGTATGTGACCCGGGTAGTGAGGTTGTTCTGGGTGTTAACATCCTCAAGTACCAGCTCATGCGAAGATGAAATTAAGGTCTGCTTAATTGATTGATCGGCACTTTTCTGAAAAGGTTCGTACAGGCCATCGCCATCTTTGATCAGCGTGCGAAAGCCCTGCTGGGGCACAATGGCCAGAGCCTTGTTAAAAGAATGAAACTCAAGCCAGGCATGATCTTTATCGCGCACCCCCATGCTGCAGACAGCCTGGTTACGCGATACAAAATAGACCCACATGGGTACGCCATATTTGCCGGCAATACCGGGAAAAAAATCAGCAAAGGGTCTGGCCCAGTTATAGTTTTCAACTACGAATTTCTGGTTATCTAAGATCGAATATGTGGCTTGTGGCATGGGCGGAAA
>CAZHLC010000596.1:0-3280 GCA_964532545.1 uncultured Leptospiraceae bacterium
CAAGCTTTTGCTTAAAACGCTTAACTCAGACAAACATCTAATCTGTTTGACGCAGCGCATTCGAAAGAAATCAAGGCAGTTCCGATGAAATTCGTAACCAAGGGCCTCGCAGTAGCGAGCAAGCCGATCATCTCATCAACCGTAGTCATTGCAACCCTGGTAGCTTTCGGCGCGATTTATCATACTACGCTGCATTCGCAGATTCAGCGTTATCTGGGCAAAAAAATCACCAGAATCGACTTCATCGGCAATAAACATACTTCAAAATCTGACATGTATGATCTCGTGCAGATGCGACCGGGCATGGCCCTGTCTCAAGGCCTGCTCAATGGTGATATTAAGGCTCTGTTTTCAGAGGGTGCCTTTGCCCATGTGAAGGTCGAGGCCGAGCCCTACAAGGGGGGGGTGTCAGTCGTATTCATCGTGCTTGAGCGACCCCTTATAACTGACATTGAATTTCTGGGTATAAATGAGCTTAATGAACAAGAAATCTCAGATGCCCTGCCATTGAAAGAAGATGAGGTCTACTCAGACAAAAAGGTGGCTGAATCGATTCAGATCATCGTTGCCAAATATCATGAAGAAGGCTTCTTCAATGCCATAGTCAAGGTACGAAAATCAAAGATCGACCCTAAAGAAAACACCATCGAAGTTACATTCATGGTTGATGAGGGCGAAGAAATCAAAATTTCAAAAATCAACCTCATTGGGGTTCGGTCAGTAGATCCTGAAGATTTACTTTCAATTATGGAACTCGAAGAAGATGGCTTTATCGCCGATGGCACTTTTCAAGAGGGCCTGTTTGAAAAAGATAAAGACACCCTTATTCAATTCTACAAATCACAGGGATATTTAGACGCTGAAATTAACGGCCGGTGGGATCTTCGCTGGAAGAACCCACGCAAACGTGAAGAAAGGGTCATCAATATTACCTATGTTTTTAAAGAAGGCGAACAGTATTTCTTCAACGGCTATGACGTAGAGTGGGATGAAAAGTTTCTGAATAAAGAAACCAAGAAGCCCCTGTTTACCCGTGACCGGGTTTTTTACTTTTTTGAATATACCAATGATGATGTGGGCAGCATCTTTGACTTCGGCAGATTTGCCCGCGACCGCGGTATTATCAATTACCTCTATTCGCAACAGGGTTATATTTTTGCGCGGGTGATTCCTGAAAGAACAACTATCAAACTAACAAAAGAAGAAATTGCAAAGCTGAAGACTTCAGCAATTCAGAAAGAGGCCGAAAAAGAGGGCCGAGATTACTATAATATCAAGGCTCTTGAAGAAATCTACGCCGATGAGCCTGAAAAACGAAATCGTAAATTTGTACACACCAAGTTCATAATTGCTGAAAACGATAAAGGTTTTATTGAAAACATAATAGTGAAGGGCAATAAGAAGACCCTTGATAAGGTAATTCGCCGAGAGTTACTGGTGGTCGAAGGTGAGCTTTTTAACGCGGCCCGGGTGCAGCGTTCGCGTGAAAGAATTTTTAACCTGGGCTTTTTTAAAGAAGTAAACGTCGATGCCCGCCCTGGCTCTGCCGAGGGCAAAATGAACCTGATCATTGATGTTGAAGAGCAGCCCACTGGTACCATCAGCCTCGGTGGTGGTTTCGGTACCCAGACAGGCTTTTCGATTTTTACTGAGGTTGCAGAGAACAATCTGAATGGTACAGGCCAGCGGGTCTCGGGCCGGGTTGAATTCGGCCCCCTGCGTACCGCGATCGAAGCCTCATGGACAGAGCCCTGGCTCTTTGATAAGCCCTGGTCACTTACTCTTTCAGGCTTCTATATAAAACGTCAGATTCTGGCGCCAGCACTGTCAATCGCGAATCAAGAAGAATCATCAACCTATGAAAGAGACTCGGTGGGTACCTCGGTACAGGTTGGCCATCGCCTTGATAACGTCTATCTGTTTGGCTATCGTCTGCTTAACTGGGGTCACTTTCACAGGTTTTCACCGGTGTTTTCAATTGCCTCAAACCCCACATCAATGGTTGATGATACTGTATTTCTGCTGGTGAAGCAGGGCTGGCAGGTGAAAAACACCCTGACTAATGGCCTCTTCTATGATAATCGAGATAATGTTTTTAATACCACCACCGGTTGGCGGTGGGATTGGTCAGTAGATGTTGTAGGTTCTGTTCTGGGTGGAAATGATCACTTTAACCGATACAATGTTTCTTCACAGTTCTACTGGTGGCCCCTTGACTATACTTTCTTTAATCTCATAAGAAAAAATATTCTACGCCGCTGGCGTATTGTGTTTGAACACCGCTTCTCAGCTGCGTTTACCCACGAGACCTCACCGGTTTTCAGTTCACAAAACCGGGCAGAAAATCCGTTTATTGAAGTTGAAGACCGGCTTTACATTGGTGGTTTTGAATCTCTACGCGGCTGGAACCTCTTCGACATTAATTATCCTACGGCCTGGCGAGACGGTGGCTCGCACCGCCTGCTTTTTGGTACAGAATTACGTATGCCGGTTGAACCCTCGTTGTTCTGGCTTGTACTGTTCTTTGATGCCGGTGCTCTGTACGATAATTTCAGCGAACAGAACTTTGATCGCAATACACCCACCTCAACCATTCAAGCTGTGGGGGCCTCTAGTTTAGTTGCCAACAACCTTGCACTCAGCTATTGGCGCTACAGCTGGGGTTTTGGTTTTCGCCTGCAGATTCCTATTTTGCCCCTGCGAATCTATCTTGCGCGCAAGCTGATCTTTGACCCTAACCGGGGTTGGTTTAGAAACCTGCCCAATGATTCTGATTTTCAGTTTGTATTCGGTATTGGCGATCGCCGTTTCTAAGTCATATTTATACTTGAAGTTCGAAGCAGCAGCGCTGATTACTGAAGCCGCTGCAGAAGATTACAATTACCTGAAAGATAAAGATATTCCGTTTGAATCTCCCCCTGGGCTGTCTCATGGTAATTGCGTTTTGAGGCAGCCCGTTTTATTTTTCTTTCTTAAAAAAGCCGTGTCGGCCTGTCTCTGAAAAAAAATATTTACCCACCATGCAAAAAGCTGCGGTTCTTATTCATGTTACGGGTTCTGATTACCCGGGCATACTTGCTGATCTATTAAATCTGATGCACCAGCGCGATATCGATGTGGCTGATGTGCAGCAAACCACCAGCCTGGGGCAGCTAAGCCTGTCTCTACTGTTGCAGGTTCCAGGGGGAACAGGTCTTGAATCGATTCGTAATATTATTTCAATCGCCAAGGGGCATAAGCTCAATGTAGATTTTTTTCCCCTTGAAGAGGGTGACCTGGT
>CAZHLC010000597.1:0-3278 GCA_964532545.1 uncultured Leptospiraceae bacterium
AGCAGTAAATTTTATCGCATTTTAAAAAAGAAACAGCCCAAGCTGGCAGTTAAACTGAAGCTACAGCCTTCGCGACATAGTTATGCATTTTGGAACAGCCAGCTCGCAGTGGCACTGAACTTTTTCGACAGCCACAGGTAGCTTATTTTTTTGAAGTCATTGACAAACCTAATTCTGTTATATAACTGACTTCTTATGTCTCATTCTGCCGAGGCCCAGAACTCACCATCGCAGAAAGAGAACTCAGACAACAACTTTACCCATTTACATCTGCACAGTGTCTATTCGCTGCTCGATGGCGCCATTCGTATGGGCGATCTGGTAGACCGGGTAAAAGAGTTGGGCATGAAATCAGTGGCAGTAACCGATCATGGCAACATGTTCGGCACCATTGAGTTCTATGAGAAAGCCACCAAGGCCGGCATCAAACCAATTATCGGCAGTGAATTCTATGTAGCCCCGGGCTCACGCTTTGAAAAGAAGATGGTTGATAAACTGGCCGATGGTCAGGCCTACCACCTTGTTCTACTGGCTAAAAACAAAACGGGTTACAAGAACCTCATTAAACTTTCATCAAAGGCCTATACCGAAGGCTTCTACCGTAAACCACGTATTGATTACGAACTGCTTTCTGAACACACCGAAGGTGTTGTGTGTTTAACTGCCTGCCTTGGTGGCGAAGTTAACCAGAAGCTCTACCGTCAAGAAGAACAGAAAGCCTATGATCTGGCCGGCCATCTCAATGAGATGTTTGGCAATGGTAACTTCTACCTTGAAATTCAAGATCACAATATGCAAGAGCAGCATATGGTTGCCAAAGGTGCTATTGACATTCATAAACGCACCGGCATACCCCTGGCACTGACTAACGACGCACACTTTCTACGCAGAGAAGACCAGAAGGCGCAAGACATCATGCTGCGCATTCAGATGAATAAGAAGATCGACGACCCGATGGAATTCGGGTTTAACGAAAACTTCTACGTTAAGTCACCGCAAGAGATGAAGCTGCTCTACCCTGAGTATCCTGATGCGTTCTACAATACCGGCCTGATTGCCGACATGGTCAACCTCGAGATGGATTTCGGGCACCCTCTACTGCCAGACTTTAAAACTCCTCATGGTATGACTCTGGCCCAGTACCTGCGTCACAGCACCGCCGAGGGTCTGGCCCGCCGCTTCAATGGTAATATACCTGAAAAATACCTGAAACGCCTCGACTATGAACTCGAAGTTATTGGCAACATGGGCTTCGATGGCTACTTTCTCATCGTAGCTGATTTCATCAACTATGCCAAACAGCAGGGTATTCCGGTGGGGCCGGGCCGGGGCTCAGCCGCGGGCTCAATTGTGGCCTATGGCCTGGGTATCACTAACATTGACCCCCTGCAATACGACCTGCTGTTTGAACGTTTTCTTAACCCTTCACGTAACGAGATGCCTGATATCGATATCGATTTCTGCCGTGATCGCCGTGAAGAAGTAATCAATTATGTGGTAGAAAAATACGGGGCAGACCATGTATCGCAGATCATCACATTCAACACCCTCTCTGCCAAGGCCGTAATTAAAGACGTAGCCCGGGTGCTTGGTTTTGACTTTGCCGACATCAACACCCTGTCGAAGCATTTACCAGATACCCCCGGCATCGGCCTTGAAGATGCTATTGCTGCGGCCGGCAATGAAGTAAAAGAATTCTTTCAAACCGGTGAAAAAGAAAAGCTGCTCTTAACCGTTGCCAAAACTCTCGAAGGCATGCCTCGAAACGCCGGCAAACATGCTGCGGGCGTTGTGATTGCCCCTGAACCCCTCGATGAGCTCATACCGCTGGCCCGCGATACCAAAACAGGCTCGGTAATCTCTCAGTTTGAAAAGAACCCCCTTGAGAAAGCCGGTCTGGTAAAGATGGATTTTTTAGGCCTGAAAAACCTTACCATTGTAAACAGTGCGGTACGTGAAATTAACCGCCGCCATAATACAGATCTTGATATAGATAACCTTGCACTTGATGATGCAAAGACCTTTGAGCTGCTGCAGAAGGGCCACACCAAGTGTGTGTTTCAGGTTGAAAAATCGGGTATCACCAACCTTTTAATGAAGGCTAAACCCAGCAAGTTTGAAGACATCGTAGCCTGTATCGCCCTGTACCGCCCGGGCCCGCTGCAGTCGGGCATGGCTGATGAGTATATCAAACGTAAAAACGGTGAGGTACGGGTTGAGTATCCTCACAATGATCTTGAACATACCCTGAGTGACACTTTCGGCACCATCGTTTACCAAGAGCAGGTAATGCTCATTTCACAGATTATCGGCGGTTTCGACATGGCCAAAGCAGATACTCTGCGCAAAGCCATGGGTAAGAAAAAGATGGATGTTATGGATGCTCTGCGCAGCGAATTCATCGCGGGGGCTGACGACAAGGGCTACCAGAAGAAATGGGCCGACGATCTGTTTGAAATGATGGCCCAGTTCGGCCAGTACGGTTTTAACAAATCGCATTCGGCCGCCTATGGGTTAATTACCTATCAAACAGCCTGGCTGAAGGCTCACTACCCCATCGAGTTCATGAAGGCCAACCTTGACGCCGACATCGAAACTACCGAAAGTTTGATCAGCATCATTCATGCCTGTCGTGCCATGGGCATTAACATTGAACCACCAGACATCAACACCTCTGAAGAATACTTTACCATTATCAACGACGACACTATTCGCTACGGCCTGCTGGGCCTCAAAGGCATTGGCCGCTCAGCAGTGCAGGCTATTCTTGAAGCCCGCCAAGAGGGCCCCTTTAAAGACATCGTTGATCTGGCCAGCCGCATCGAAGCCCGCCACTTTAATAAAAAACTGTATGAAACCCTGGTTTGTTCTGGGGCCCTCGACCAGTTCGGCCACAATCGCTCTTCACTGCTCGACACCATGGATGATGTAATCTCATTCGGTAACAAGGCCTCACAAGATAAGGCCGTAGGTCAAGAAAGCCTGTTTGGCGGCGACAGCGGGGTTGAGTCAGATGCTCTGCATATTGCAGCTCTCGATGAATTTGAATCAGATAGAAAGATGCTGCTTGAAAAGCAGACTCTGGGCCTGTACCTTTCAGCCCACCCCCTCGATAAGTATCTTGATATTCTGCCCTATACCAATATCAGTAACCTCAGTGAAATTGATGATGGCACCAGCTCAGAGCGCCGTCTTACTTTTATGGGGGTTATTGAAAAGACCAAGGTTATCAATACCCGCCGTGGCACCACCTTCACCCTGTTAACCATCTCTGATCT
>CAZHLC010000598.1:0-3278 GCA_964532545.1 uncultured Leptospiraceae bacterium
CTGTTCGATATTCGATGAACCCACGAGGCTGCTTTTCTCATAGACCTGAACCATGCAGTCATCGTTTTTGTCTAAGACCTCAAAGGCGCAGGTGGTCTGCTGACAGGCGAAGCTTTCAAATTTCAAAGCCTGCAATTTAAACTGAAATAGCCTGTTTGTACTCAAGTTAAAATGAAAGACGTGCCCCTTAAGAGTGACCAGGTGCAATTGCCCGGCCTGCAGGCTTGCATTTGCAATATAATCTACTTTTTTTGCCATATCTTCGACAAGAGAATCGCGTTTAGATTCTTTAAGCTCGCCTTTGCGAAATAGGCATCGGAACATGTGACTTTTGAACTTACTATCGCCAAAATTTGATTCTGTATATTTCAAAAAGGTCTGCATGGGCACATTGTGTTTTTTGAGAATAGCACTTAGGTTTGCTTTGTCTCTGACGCGGCTGAGACAAGAGCCCTCAAATTTTTCAGGAAAAATATCTTTGAATATAAGTTCTGCTTTTTCTTCGCTGATAGGTGCTGTGTAAGAGGTGCTTGAGCCCAAAAGTAAAATGAATGCCAGAGCCACTCTACTCATAGTACCGCATAGACCATGGCCATTGCAGCGTCAATAGATAGTGTTTCCTGGGCAGGTTTAAAGTCAAGATTTAGCCCCTCAAAGATCGATGTAGCGCTCTGGTTTGTAGAGAAATTTTAACAGAGCAATATTGATCACCGTGATTAACAAAAGAGCTGGCAGGCCGCCCAGGTTTGACAGGGTTTTAATACCGTCAATGCCCGAGAACATAATCATGATATACGCCATCGAGCCGATGGTTGTTCCCCAGGTGATTTTCATGGCCAACGGTGCGGTAATTTTCTCGGTTGAGATTCCGCTGGTGCTCAACAGGCTGATCGCCTCAGTATTTGAATCAGCGGCAGTCACATATGAAATAAAGGCTGTTAGCAAAAAGACGATACTTAAAACCACACTCATGGGAATCTGATCGAAAACCGCAAAGGTCAGAGCCTCATAGCCTTTGGTATCGAGCACGGTCTTTAAGTCAGCCGCCCCGCTTGCTTGAATGTTTAATGACGAACCGCTGAAAACACTCATCCACAGTATGGCAAAGACGGCTGGTATCACCCAGTTGAAAATCATAAATTCACGAACAGTGTAACCATAGCTGATGCGCCCGAGAAAGATGGCCGTAATTGGGGCCCAACTAAGCCAGTTGGCCCAGTAGAAAATAGTCCATGATTTTACCCAGCTGTCATCGGCACCTGTGTTCAGGCTGCGCTCGACAAAGCCAAGAGCATAGCTGCCATAGGCCTGAGCGGCCTGTTCGATCAGGCTCAGGATGGGGCCGGCTGTGAACACAAACAACCATATTGCAATAAATATTAAGATGTTAATGTTTGAGAGTATGCGAATGCCTTTTAAGAGGCCGCTGGCAGCCGAAAGAATAAAGGCCGCGACAATAGTAACTGTAATAAAGAATAACAGAATGTTCTCTTGTAATCTGCTTAAATCTAATTCGAAAATGTTTTGAATTCCCCCGCTTATGGTTAGCACGCCGGTACCAAGAGAGGCCGCCATGCCCGCCACCAATGCGTAGAGACAAATGGCATCAACCGAATGTGTGATTTTTTTTGAGGTAGTTGACTGGGTCAGTGAAAACAGGGTCGAACTCAAGCTGAATTCAGATTTGCGATTGTAAAAGCCAAGGGCAAACATCAGGGCAGGTACTGTGTAGATGGCATAGGGGGTAAAACTCCAGTGAAGAAACATGGTTGATAAAGAGAATCGTATAGCCTCGCTGCTGCCCGGTTGAACCCCGGCATAGGCCGGTGGTTGAAACATGTGATAGATAGGTTCGGCCGTTCCCCAGAAAAGTAGACCAACGGCCACGGTGGTGCAGATAATAATGGTGAACCATCGCCAACGGGTTAGAATTGGTTTGGCACTGGCCCCACCAATTCGAATCGAGCCAGTTTTGCTGAAAAAGACCAGCAGGCAGGTGATTACCATTAAAAAAGTAGATATACTGAAGAGCCAGCCAAAACGTTCTAAGATAAAATGGCTGATTTCGCCGGTGACTTCTTTGAAACCTTCTTCAACAGTCATTGAAGTAATCAGTGCTACAATTAAGAGAGCAAAGGGTGGCCAAAAAACCCATGGTCTGATTTTTTTTAACATACGCTGGCTGGTTTAACCTTCACGACCATAGCGAATTTTTCGCAGGTAAGGTGTGCTACTTTTACCAGGTGAAATATCAAAACCAAAGAGGGCCACCAGCCTGGTAGTTGAGCCCTTAACTTCTGTAACCCTGTGAATAGTATAGCGCCCCTCAAACAATACCAGGCTGCCCGGGGCTACATTAAGAACCTTTGCATTAGAGTGATCGCCCTGCAGTAGCCTTTTTACGGCATCGTAATTTTCTTCATCAGCCGAGCGAATCTGGTAGACGTATTGGTATTCACCCCCCTCATCAGCGTGCTGCAGCGGAATTGAAACCACAAAATCAGATTGGTCAAAGTGCCAGCGCAGCTTTTCATACTCAGCCATAACGGCCAGATTGACCTTGCCCAGAGGGCAGTCGTAGTAGCAGAGGGGCCCACGGTCAATACAAAGCTCGATAAAGTTTTTGAATTCAGGGGCATGGTAGAGCTCTAGCAGAGGGTGGTCTTTACTGAATTGATCATAGGCAATCACACCGAGAGAGGTACTATCAGTTATTCGCCGGGCATGATCTTCGGGCAGAGTCTCATCGACTGGCTCGAGGTAGGCGTTGCCAATGAGAGTGTTGTGATAAGCCTCGTTTTCTAAAGGTTTGCAGTGCTGCAGGGTTGTTTCTAAGGCCGCTGCAGTGAGAAAATCTGGTAATACTGCCAGCCCGTGATGGTGCAAATCATTTCGGGCCTTTTCAATACTTGCACCGGGTTGGTGCTCAAGGCTATACTTTTCAAGATTTACCAGGGTTTGGTATGACACCTGCCCTTATGCTTCTCTGTATATTAGTGTCAACCTATTTGCACACAACCTCTAAACTTGTTGACTTCTGCCTGCTATAACATTATTTAACAGCCAATGAGCAAAAAAGTTGCCGTAGTCACCGGCGTAAGCAGTGGTATAGGTCTGGCTGCAGCAAAAAAATTGGTAGAGCAGGGTTATCGTGTGGCAGGTTGTGCACGCAGAGTTGAGCGTTTAGAACAACTAAAAGCTGACCTTAAAGATAACTTTTTGCCAGTGCAGGTTGATTTGACACAGCAAGCTGATATCAAAGACCTTTTTATACAGAC
>CAZHLC010000599.1:0-3277 GCA_964532545.1 uncultured Leptospiraceae bacterium
TGTTTTTTAAATCTTTAGCCGAAAATCGCAAAGTCGACGATAATTAAACAATGCGTCGGCTTTGTTTGATATTATGTCTACCCCTGGTAACCACCCTGTGGGCCACCAACTGGCGCGGTATTACCCCCAGTAAAATATACGATATCATGCTGCTCGAAGATTTTGAAAACAAGGTCAGCTGGTATATAAAAACCCGCCAGAGCATCAACGCCTATGGCCGCTTTATCAAAAAAGAACCACTCTACCCCGACAGTAAGAACTCTTATTTAAAACAGACAGACCAGCTGTTCAGTACCGATGATCGCCTGCTGCGCGAATCGGCCGGGCTGCACCAGCGCAACCAGCCAGACCCGGCAAAGTTTTCATTTGAAGTGCAGGCCTTCTTTAACCAGCCGGGCCACGATTCATTAGAACTGCGCCCCCGCCGTGGCAAGCCACACCGCATCAAGGGGCGCCCCCGCTCTGTGGCCATGTGGGTCTATGGGGTGAACAAGAAGCATACCCTGTTCGCACTCTTTTCAAATCATACCCAGAAGGTTTATCCGGTGAAAATAAGCCGGCTCGACTTTGTAGGTTGGGAAAGATTAGAGGTGGTGATACCCCCTCATATTCAAAGGCGCAACCCCGCCTATTCAAACCAGTTTGATTTTCAATTTGTTGGCCTCAAGGTTGTGAGCAATGCCCGTGAGACCCCGGGTTTATTTCTTTTTAACTTCGACAATGTTATGGTGCTGGTCGACCGTGAAGAAGAGGTCTACCCCGGCTCAAAGATTTCAGATAAATGGAAGTAACAATCTCAAAACTCTTCTTCTTCACCTGAAAGAATTTTATTATAACGTTTATAGGCACGGTTGGCCTCAATGAAGTTGTCTTCAGTTTCATAGATAATACCCAGGTTAAACCAGGCCTCAGCATAACGGTCATCGGCCTTCACCACCCGGTGAAAGATTCGGCGTGACATCTGCCGGTTGCCAATGTAGTAGTGGGCCAGAGCAAGATAGAACATACTGCTGATATACTTTTTCTTCATGCGCGGCAGGTTGAGTTTGAAATGGCTGCGGGCGGTCTCAAGCAGGCGAATGGCTTCTTTATACTTCAAGTCACGGTCGGCCAGATCTTTTGCGGGCCGATAAAGCATAATCTTGCCACCCCAGTAGTAGAACAGCATAGAAGCCCGGTACTTCTGGCGATGCTTCTGCCAGATGGCAGCCGCCTCTTCAAACTTTTTCTGCTTAAAAAGATTCTCTATGTTTGACACGATTCTTTTTTCAACAGCTATGGGATGTTCAACCTGGCCCAACAGACTCAAAATAAAAAACAGATTGAGAATCATCGCAGCTTCAACCGCAGCTTTTCAATCACCTTGATAAAAATGGGGAACAGGGTAATATAGGCAAACAGAATCGAGATGATACCCAGCGAGGCCAGCAAACCCAGACTTGAAAGACCGCGGTGTGAAGCCAGCAGTAGTGAGGCAAAGCCTACTGAGGTAGTGAAGTTCGAGAGTATCACGGCACTGCCGGTTTCACGCATCACGAAGGTAAGATCTGTGAATTTTTTCTCTTTATAGCGGCGATAGAGATGCAGACCATTGTCAATGCCAACGCCCATTAGAACCGGCACAGCCACAACGTTGATATAATTCAATTTAAATATCAGTGCGCCGGTGAGCATTTCACCCAGTGAAAGCAGGCCAACCAACAGCAGAAAGCCCGACAACAGAGGCACAAATATAACAATAAAGGCAGCAAGGTTACGGCTTATGGCAATGATCAGCACCAAAACGATCAGAAAAACAACAAAGGTGCCCTGAGAAATATCTGTTAGAATCAACTCTAAGATATCTTGCAGAATAATTGAATCGGCGGCCCCTCTTTTTACGGCCTCATCGGGGCAAACACCGGGGGCCGTGTCTTTTTTCAGGCAGGCAAAACGGTTTTCGCTGGCAAAGTCAATAATGCCGCGCGGGGCCTGCTCAAGATTACGGGGGTATACGTAATAGAAGTAATGGGTTTTATCGGCATTTTCTTTCATTAGCAGATTACGCAGCTTAGCCGGCAATTTCTTCAGACTGAAATCACCTACTTCGGTATAAAAGATGGCTTCTTCGAGCTTTCTGCGTTTCTGCTCGTCGTCTTTGATGAAGTAGCGGGCCTTGCGCAGCAGCAGGTTCATTTGACGAATATGTTTTCGTTTCTGCTTCTCATCGTTTGGTTTGAACATCAAGATGCTCTGGGTACTGCCCACGTACTTCGAAGGTTTGTCTTTAAAGGTATTATGCAGGCTGCGCAAATCATCGAGCGATGAGACATCGTAGACGATGGGGTTATCTGAGCGCTCAATGATCGAGCTGAGCTTTTCGCGGGCCACTTCGAGGCGGGGTGTTTCGGTATTGAGATTGGCAAAGTTATATTCAAACTTTAACGAAGGCAGAAAGAAGACCCCGGCTACATTCAAAAGGGCTACCAGAATAAACCATACATAGTGGTAGCGCAGGTGCCCCTGGCTGACCTTGGCTGCCGGCAACCTGTCAGAGCTGAAGCGCTCGCTGATAAATATCATGGTAGGAAAAGTCAACACAAAGGCCAGCAGGCAGCATATAATGCCCAGAAAGGCCATTAAACCAAATTCTGCAAAGGCCTGAAACCTGGCAAAGCCCAGTGACAGAAAGGCCACCGAAGTGGTGAAAGCCCCGAAACCAATACTCGAACTCATTGAGATAAAGGTGACCACCAGGGCTTCAGAGACCCCTTTACCCCCTACCCGCTCTTCTTTGAAACGTGAATAGAGATGAATGCCGTAGTCAATGCCCAGGCCCAGCAGAATTGATGCCAGAAAGGCACTGATGAGACTGATGCGGCCAATAAACAAATGAGTCAGGGCGAACGTCCATGAAATACCTACGATGAGAGGCAGACCCACTGCTACAATGGCCCGCAGCGACCTGAAGAAAATCACCATGGTCAGAAAAAGAACCAGTATGGTCAGGGCCGAGGTTTTACCAATGTCATTACGCAGCATGCGGTTCTGCATGGGCTCAGACATGTAGCGGCCGGCCAGATAATACGACCAGTTCGCCGGCAGATCAACATCTTCAATGGTCTTAATCAGGTTATCATAGAACTTCTCGTTAAAGGCCAGATCAGTGGCAGCCTTTTTTGGTTTTAAGAAAATGGCAATGCGCCGAAATTCTCTATCCATAAATATGTCATAGTGAATATTTTTCTTTTTATATTTCTGAATACTGATTTTTCATTATCACTTTTTAACGACGGAA
>CAZHLC010000600.1:0-3268 GCA_964532545.1 uncultured Leptospiraceae bacterium
TAAGATACTCTTTAACGAAATGGGTTTCAGCCGCGAGTACTTATCGCAGCAGGGGCGCATTATCATTCAGGCCTGTGGTACTTCACTCAATGCAGGCCTGGTGGGTAAGCTCTACCTTGAACATTTCAGTAAAACCTTTACCGATGCTGACTTTTCATCAGAGTTTCGTTACCGCAACCCGGTGGCGGCTGGTGATACCCTGGTTATCGGCATTTCTCAGTCAGGTGAAACCGCTGATACCCTTGCTGGCCTGCATGAGGCCAAAGCCAAGTTTCTCAAGGTACTATCGTTTTTGAATAATCCTAATTCGACACTGGCGCGCGAATCAGATGCTGTCATTCATCTTACTGCTGGCCCCGAGATTGGGGTGGCCTCAACCAAGGCCTACACTGCCCAGCTGGTGAACCTGTTGCTCTATTCGCTCTATCTGGGGGCCCTGAAGTGGAACCTGCCGAAACCAGACCGGCTTGCTATTGTTGATGAGCTCATGACCATACCTGAAAAGATGGAACAGGTGCTCGCCAATGTCGAGCCTATAAAGAAGATTGCCAAGTATCTTACCGATGTGTCTGATACCATCTTTCTTGGCCGCACGTTTAATTATCCCACTGCCCTTGAAGGGGCTTTGAAGCTGAAAGAGATTTCATACATTCACGCCTCGGGCTATGCTGGTGGTGAATTCAAACATGGCCCCATTGCCCTGGTTTCAGAGAAGGTGCCGGTGATTTTTATCGCCCCCCAGGGTGAGATTCGTGGCAAAATGGTTTCGAACCTGCTTGAAGTCAAGGCCCGCAAAGGTACGATTATTTCTATTATCACTGAAGGTGATAAAGAAATTAAAGAAATGTCTGACTATGTGGTTGAAATTCCCCAGGTTTCAGAACCGGTATCACCCATTCTAACTGTTTTACCACTGCAGCTGATTGCTTATTATACCGCCCTTTACCGCGGTTGTGATGTTGACAAACCAAGAAACCTCGCTAAATCAGTCACAGTTGAATAAGCAGTGAGCGAGACAGCGCAGAAAACAAACGAAGAAAAAAATGCCCGCGCCAATGAGCTGGTTGAGCGGGTAAAAAATAAAGACATGACAGCTATTGAAGAGTTCTTTGAAATCTTCTCTGATGATATTTATAACTTTCCTGTCAGATACTACAATTTCTCTGAAGATGAAGCCGGCGATCTCTATCTCTATGCCTTTGAACACCTGAAAGACGGCAAAAAGCTGTCGAGCTTTAAAGGCAAATCGAAGTTCACTACCTGGTTTCACTCTGTTTTACGTAATCTCACCATTGATTTTCTGCGCACCCAGAAAGAAAAGATCAGAACCACTACTTTTGTGCGCCTTGATTCGCGCGGCAATCTGGTCGATGCGGTTGAGAATATTTCAGATACTTCGAATAAATCAAGTTTTGAAGAAGAGCTGTTTGAAACCTTCGTTTCGCAGTTAAAAAGCCTGAAATTTCCCCAGCGGGTGCTGTTTAAACTGGCCTATATTCACTATATTGATTTAGACAACGAAGAACTTGAGTGGCTGGCTAAAGAGAATGGTCTGAGCGAGCCTGAAATTCTCGATAAGATCATGCACCTAAAAGAAGTCGCCCTGAAAAAAGAGGGTGATGTGCGCACCGTTGAAGATAAGCTTACGGCCAATTTTCAGCAGATCTCGGCCATTCAAGAGCGTATTGAGAACTACTTTAAAGATAATCCCCATCTTGATGCCGATCGCGACTCATGGAGCGATGACTACCAGAATACCGCATTTGCGGTTCAAATCTGTGAATTAATACAGAGCCTGGTGAAAAAGAAGCGCAAACACACCAATTTACTGACCCAGCAGCAAAAGGGGCTGTTATCGGTGAGGGTTCCGTATAAAGAAATTGCCGAACTATTGAATAGCAGCAAGGGCGTTTTGTCGGTTCAGCTGCTGAGAACCATAGAGAAGCTCAATCAGGCCATGGAAAATACGGCCCCATGAGGCGCTTTTTTGTGTTTTTTTCGTTATTTTCTGCGGGTGCTGGGCGTCATAATATGCATAGAATCGGAGGTTCAAAGTGGCCAAGTCATTTTTAGAAAAATATCTCTCTGACAAAGAGAGCCTTGAGGCGATTAAAGAAGCCCAGCAAGACCTGAGTCTTTTAGAGCAGGTGCTGCGCCTTGAAATTGCCCTGCATTCAGCGAAGAAGAAAACCCTGGTTGCCGACTCGGCCAACAAGAGTCTCAGCGACGATCAGATTCTTAAACTCTGCGAAGAGTTTGTCGAAAAAAGCCGTCAGAACCAGCTTGATACCATTGATATGAACTCAAAATCATGGAAGAAGCTGTGGCAAGATTCGGCCAGCTTTGCCTACTTTCAAGAGATTGTAGCAGCTCTGGTTGATGATAATAAAAACGAAATCAGCACTCCTCAATACCTCAAGAATATTGTCTCAGAAAGGCTGCGCCTGGCTGAGAAACAAGAGCAGTCAGGTATTCTTATTCGTCTTAAAGACGGTCTGCAACTGGTGGGTGGTTATCTTGATAACGTATTTGCCCTGCCCGAGCAGAACGAAGCCTTTGCGGTACGTTCGGCCGGTGTGATGCCCATGGCTGATCCCAAGAGCGGTATTCTGCAGTTCTACAGTGTTGAAGAAGAAAAACAGAAAATTCTTTATCAGGTTGTAAAAGACAGTGATGAAACAGTCATGCTGACTGTGAAGTTACAAGACTTCAAACCACTGCCCAACATGATGAAAATCAAACGCGAAGGTCGCCTGATCTACTCTTTCTCGATTAAAGAAGATTTTGCCTACTTTCCGCAGCTGATGCCCGGTGATTATATCATAGAATTACTCAACAGGCATGGCCAGGTTGTTAAAAGTATAGACATCAGCCTGGTGGCCGACTAACTCTCTCGAAGCTAATCGCATAAAAAGACATTAAAAAAGGGTGCTTAAAGCACCCTTTCTTTTTGTCTTGGCCAGAGCCTTTTACAGTTTTTAGAGGCTGGCTTTTGCTTTTTCAACTACAGCTTTAAAGGCTTCTGGCTGGTGAATGGCCAGTTCGCTGAGGTTTTTGCGGTTAATCGCAATATTGGCTTTGTTCAAGCCATTAATAAATTTTGAATAGCTGATGTCGTGTTGGCGGCAGGCAGCGTTCAGGCGCATAATCCACAAACTTCTGAAGTGGCGTTTTTTCTGCCGGCGATCACGGTAGGCCCACTGGCCAGCCTTCATTACCGCATCTTTAGCGGTGCGGTAGAGACGGCGGCGACCGCCGCGAAAGCCTG
>CAZHLC010000601.1:0-3262 GCA_964532545.1 uncultured Leptospiraceae bacterium
CCCATGGAATGGCTACAGATCATATTCTTTTTGTTTCTGGTCGTATACTACGTATTCAGGGCTGTTACAAAGAAAAAACAGCAGCCAGCCCAGGGTGGCCAACAGCAGCAGAAAAGCCAGGCCGAACGCCTCAAAGAATACCTTGAAAGTCTCGAACAAGAGCAGGCCCGCGAAGCCTATGAAGAAGAAGATGATGAAGAAGAAGGCGAGTATTATGATGAAGCAGAGAACGAAGAGCAGGTTTTCGAAGATTCAGAACCTGCACGCAAAAAGTTCGTCACTACAGCCGAGTCAATTATTGCAGCACGGGCGGCTAAAGAGGCTGCTACAGAGCAACTGATTGATGATCAACACTCACCCATTCTTCATCAAGAGCTGCAACGCCAGGGTCTGAGCACAGGCCCAGGCAGTGGGCAGAGAAAAGCGCAGACCCTCGAAGCTATAACAAAAAGATACTCGCCTCTGCAGCTGGCCGTCATTCTGCCCATGATCATTAACAAATACGATGACAGCCAACCCGGTGGCATGAACGATCAGTAACGAGACGATCGTGCCATGCTCTATGGTCAAACATCGCCGAAACAACTTTTAGAACAATACCAGCAAAAGTGGCTGCTGCTGGCAGCTGGCCCCAGCCTCGATTCACACTGGCAGCAGATAGCTGACCTGAACAGGCAGGGTTATCACATTGCCTGCTGTGATATGATCGCTGCGGCGGCCTGTGCCCGGGGCCTCAAACCGTCGCTCATTTTCACCTGCGAACCCCGCCCCTTTAACTTTTTTTCGTGGCTGCCCAAATTGCACGATGCAGGGGCAGTTTTGCCTGCGTCAGCCCATCATTGGCAGCAGCGCCAGCTATACCAGAAGGGCCTGCGCCAATTCTGCTACTTCAACTGGCAGAGCGAAGAGGCTGGCGGGCTGCCGGTTTTACCAGATTGCGGTAATGTTGGCAATGCCATGGTAGTTTTTCTCGGCGGAATTAAAAGAGCCAGACTTTTGCTTTTTGGCTATGACTTTGGCTTCGCAGGTACCTCGCTTTATGCCAGGGGGGCCGCTCACTTACTGAATTTTCTCACTAGAACACAGCGTGATCGTAATTATGAAAACTTTCTGTTTAAACGCTTGCGCTCACTTAGGCCTGAACATGGCCCAGGCACTACCCGCCAGTACCAGGCATATAAACAATGGTTGCTTGACTATCTGCCCTTGTTGCGCAAAAATAATACCGGGGTAGAAGTCACCTTTTACTAAAAAAGCTTATGTCACTTAAGTTTGGTTACGTAACATTCCGAGGTATATATACCGTGAAGCTTTGGGCCTTTTTACTGCTTTCTTTACCCCTGCTGGCCCAGTCACCCGATAACCACAAATTTATGGAATACGGCATTCTTGATTTTTCAAGAGGCGATGGCGGTGCTAAGCCCGTGGGTGAAGTTTATTTTACGGCCCGGGCCTATGGTGCGGTTAAAAGTAAACTCTTTTACAAACTGCCCCTGGGCTATAACAAACTCATCTGGGTTCATGTAAGCAACCGTTCAAAGGTCGACCAGAAGATTCGACTTCAATTCAGCCCGCCCAGAGACATACTCATGGGCGTCAAGGGGGCCGGCGGTGATCACCCCCTTGAAATCAAGGCTGGCAAATCAGCTTCTATACCGGTATTTGTTTTCAGTCAAGATGCCAGTAGCGGGCTGCATAAGTTCAGCGCAAAGTTAATAGATGCAGCTGATAAGACCCTTGATGCAATTGCCGGCCGCCTTTATTTCAGCCCGGTAAAGCTTCAGCTAAGTCTGCGCGAAAAAAGCAAAGATGGCCTGATTAAAACCTTTGAGCTTAAAAACAACGGCGGTGAAGTAGCCAATCTCAATCTCAGCCTCAAGGGTGCCACTGGTTTGGCCATGACCCCCCGGGTTGAACATTATCTGCTGCCGAAAAACAGCAGCGTGACCTTCTCGGTATACCCAACCGGCAGCTTAAAGCAGAACATCAGGGCCCAGCTGGTCGCCAGTGCTTCAGGCACAGCGAAAAGTTTCGACTTTAATATTGATATTCCCACAGGGCAGCGGGTTCAGGTGCTCAGCGTCGACCCCATTGTGCGCCTGCGGCGCAAAGACTGGTACTGCACAAATCGCCCCATCATACATATGAAGTATGCAATTCCTTATATTAAAATGCAGAAGCTCAGCGATCAGGGGTTTGCCCGGGCTCTAGCCGCAGATATTCAGAAGCAGGCTGTGAAGTTTGATACAGTTAACAACCGCAAAGCTGATCACTTTATGGTGGTTCGCAAGGGTATTACGGTGCAACTGGCCGACGATTTTGATCGCGATGGCAGCATCGACTTTATTCGTTATACCGACAGCAGCAGTCGCACGCTCAACCGCGGGCTGATCAAAAAAGAAAACCAATGGTATGAAACCAACCTGGTGAGTGCCTTTTTGCTGAGCAGCTTTCTGCCCATGACCGATGCTGCCAAGGTCAAACCCCATGAAGTGAGCGTTCTTTTTAATGATAAGCTACTGCGTAAACAGCCCAAAGTGGTTCCCCTTGGTTCTAATATTTTTCGCTTAAGCCTTGATAAATTGAACCCCACAGCCGGTAGCTTCTCGGTCAACAAGGTAACAATCTCAACCAAACACCTTCCCCAGCAACACTATCAGGTTTCTGCCGAGAATACGCTGCTGCTGCACTATTCAGACATTGAAGTGCCTGTTTTAACCAGAGAATCACTGAACCTCAACGCTGAAAACTTCAACCAGCAGATACGCGAGATTGAAGCAAAGCTGGCGGCAGAACCCAGCGAAGCAAAAAAGACCTTTATCAAACGTCAGATCGAGGGTCTGCGCAAAAAGCGTGACAAGGCCCTGAAAGAGGCCGAGAAGTTCATTGGCAAAAAGCTGCTCAACCTGCAGGGGGTGCAGAGTAAGGGGCTCGACCTTGCGCTTTTTTCAAACGAAACCGGGCGCAGCGGCAATAAGCTCTATGGGGTTGTGCGCAACATGGGCTATACTACCGCATCATACAAACTTAATCTCTATCTGGTCGACGGCAGCAAGAGACTGCTGAAGAGCCAGAAGTTTCCGCCGTTGCCCCCCTTTGCCAGGCGCAAATACCGGCTGGCTCTGCCCGGCCACACCAACCGCAAGCGCCGCGTCTACCAGCTCGAAGTCACGGCCCTGCGACCGCGCCAGAATGAGCTTGTAAAAAGCAACAATACTGTCTATGTGGTTAGCGGCCCGCCGGGTGATGTCAACGCCCTGCG
>CAZHLC010000602.1:0-3245 GCA_964532545.1 uncultured Leptospiraceae bacterium
TTTGCAGATGTGATTCTGCTTAATAAGGTTGATGTAGTCTCATCGGCGCAGCTTGACATGTTAGAAGCTCGAATTCGCAAAATGAACCCGGCAGCTAAAATCTATCGCACAGAAAACGCGACCATTGATATGAACAAAGTATTAGACCTTGGCGGCTTTGATCTTGATCGGGCCCTCGATGTCGACCCCAAATTTTTAGAGCCTGAATACCCCTTTGAATGGAGCGGGCTGTTTAACTTTGAGGCCGGCGATTATTCACTCAATTTAAAACCCGGGCCTGACCCAGCTATGAATCTTAACTTTCGCACAGCTACAGAGGCCAGCGAGCCAGCAATGCGCGACACCGTTGAAAAAGCTGTTTTAGCCTTTTCAAGTGATGAAGTTGAGCTACAGAGCGGTGCCGTGATCGAGCCCGCTGAACAACTAAGTCAAATTAACCTCGAAGGCAACCAGCTTGAATATAAGCTGCATGCCCCTGCTGACGGTTCTTACGTACTTTTTACCGAGCATCACCCTGATGAATTTGAAGCGTTTGTAACTGACGCCAAGGCGAACCGGGTTGATGCGCTGTTCAGTCGTGAATACAAACCAGACCACGAACACGACGAAGATGTTACTTCAGTAGGAGTCGATGCCCCGGGTAATCTTGATCTACAGAGGTTTCAAGCGTGGATGGGCAACCTATTGGCCACCAAGGGGCAAGATATCTTTCGCATGAAAGGCATTCTGTCTATTAATGGTGCAAAAGATCGCTATGTCTTTCAGGGTGTGCATATGCTGTTTACCGGCCAGCAAGATAGACCCTGGCAGCCAGGTGAGCGTGCAAATTCGTTGATTTTTATAGGTCGTAATTTAGATAGAGAAGAACTTACCGCAGGGTTCACGGCATGTTTGGCATAGACCTTTCAGAATACAGCAAAACCCTTGTTTCAGAGAGCTACAATGTTTCTTTAGATGATTATATCATAGATCTTGCCTGGGCGCCTGATGGCTCGCAGCTGGCTGCAGTTACAGTTGAAGGTGCAGTTGCCTTAATTGACAATTCGGGTAAGGTTAAGCCCGTTGGGCAGCATGGCGGGGGCGGCAATTCAGTTTCATGGCGCCAAGATGGTGTCGAGTTCGCCACGGCCGGCCATGACGGTTTGGCACGTATCTGGCAGGCAGATTCAGGGCAAGAGCTTGGCACACTCGAAGCAGGCGACTCATGGGTGGGTAAGGTGCTCTACCATGGCCAGAATATGGCAACTGCTGCAGGTCGACATATTAAAATTTTCGATCAAAAGCGTAACCTCTTATATGAATCAGCTGAGCATGAGAGTACCATTGCCGACCTGGGGTGGCACCCTGACGGGTCTAGTATCGCAGCTGCCGCCTATCGGGGCATTACTATTCATACCATAGGCCATGATATTGAACCACAGAAATATAAATGGAAAGGTTCAAGCCTCGTGTTAGCGTTCAGCCCCAATGCCAAATATATTGCTACCGGTGAACAAGACTCTACAGTACATTTCTGTTACTTGGAAACTGGCGAAGATGCGCAGATGAAGGGCTTTCCTTCGAAGGTGTTAGAGATGAGCTGGTGCCATAACAGCGAATGGCTGGCCACTTCGGGTGGTAGCTCAATTTGTTTATGGAAATGTAGCGGCGAGGGCCCAGCAGGGCGCAAGCCCAACCTATATGAAGGGCATACAAGTAAACTGACCCAGCTGGCATTTCAACCCGGTGGCGAATGGCTGGCCTCAGCAGATGCTGATAGCTTTCTTGCCATCTGGGCCCCTTTCAAGCACGAAAAGATTATCGGGGGCGTCGTTCTCTCTGCACCAGCCACCAGCCTGCGATGGTATGGCAGAGATAAAATTGCGGCTGGGCAAGAAAACGGTAAAATAGTCGTCTTCGACCTGAAGTCTTAGACTAGTAGACCTCGTCTCTTACAATCTGCCCCTTTTCGAGAACAATGTTTCTAGTGGTAAAATCTCGGACTTTTTCTGTATCATGACTGGCTATAAGCAGAGTATGCCCGTTGTCTAAAAGAGATTGAAAGAGTTGAATCAACTGATCTCTACTCTCTGGGTCAAGACCATTGAGGGGTTCATCAAGAATCAGAAGAGGTACCTGCATTGCCAAAAGACCGGCCAGAGCTACTCGCTTTTTTTCTCCGCCCGATAAGTCGTGTATGGGGCGGTTTCTCAGATGCTCTATTTTCATCATCTCTAGAACATGGGTAACCCGCCCTGCTACTTCTTCTTTTGTCAGATCAAGATTGATGGGGCCAAAGGCAATGTCTTCTGCAACTGTGGGGCAGAAGAGCTGGTCATCTGAATCTTGAAATAAAAAGCCTGCCTTTCGAAACATGCTATTGCGCGATTTTTTGGTAATAATATTACCGAAGAGAGATACCTCTCCCTGGGTTGGCAAGAGAATGCCTGTACAGAGCTTTAATAGGGTTGTTTTACCAGAACCGTTATGACCTGAAAATAACACAGATTCTGCTTTGTTAATAGACAAATTGATCTCGGCAAGTGCACGAATTTGCTCTTTATAGCCGAAAGACACATCTTTCAGCAGAAGCACGTTGCCCTGCTCTGCAGTAGTTTTTAGTGCTTCTTGTTCACTTCCCCTTGAGATCATAGCCATGTATATTCTTGCTGAGCGATCATAGGTTCGAATAAAAATCTGCGCACAGATTCTGCCCAGTGTTTTAAAACAATTTGTGCGATTCTTAGCGCCACCGCGAAACAGTGCTGCAGTATACATTCTTTCAAACTCTTCATACAGTAGAAATGAATATCGATACATCATTGCAAGGGTATCTACCAGCACCGAGGGAACTCTATACCATTTTAATGCGCTTAGAATTCGTGTAAAAGGGGTGGTTATAAAGGTGATGGCCAGCCAGGTTATATCGCAATAGACCCTCAGCACCACACCAGTGCCCAGATGAAGCCCTTCGCTGTAGAAATCGATTTCACCAAGGCTGAAGGCAACGGTACTACCGAAGGCCACTGAATAGCCCCAGAAAGCAACCATGGTAGGAATTAAAGGCCCTATGAAAAAGAGAAAGGTTCTGCCTGCAGCTGGGCGAGACCAAATAAGAACGATGAGACCAATTGCCAGCAAAGTAGCACTGAGCCATTGTATAGCAAAGCCAATGTTTAGAATTATTACAATAACCAGCAGAAACAACTTAAATTGCGGGCTAAAATTATGAGCGCCGCGCTGCGGCTTTTGTTCGATGTACTTTT
>CAZHLC010000603.1:0-3241 GCA_964532545.1 uncultured Leptospiraceae bacterium
TCGCTGGCCACCAGTGAGTCTTCAGCCTCTTTTTCAATGGCACCGAAACGTTTGCTGATTGATATCTCAAGAGTGTCAAGCTCTGCCGAAAACTGCCTGAAGATTTCTTCAGATAGCCCCTCAGCCAGGGGTTTTAGACTTATGGTTACCTCGGCACTAGGCACCTTTTTGAAGCTATACTTAGCTTCATAGTAATCAACGTGTTTTACTCTTAGATCATAGGTTACGCCGGCCGGGGCCTTTAAGATTGAAAAAGAAAATTTACCCTGAGCATCTGTCAGCAGACGCTCACCCGAAGCCAGGTTCTCTACTTTGGCACCAGCCACAGGTTGCCCCGTGGTCGAGAACACAGTACCATTGAGTTTAAAATGAGACCGGGCTTCTATATCTAGCAGCTCGCTCTGGCCACCATTAACAAAATAGTCAAAGGGTTTAACAGCATGGGTTTTTGCCAGGTCGCCGGGCAACTCAACCTCAATGCGATAGGTGGTATTGCCCGGTCGGCGCAGGTTGCGCACCCTGCCAGTATTATCGCCCCGGTAGGTTTCAACAGCATTTGTGCGGGCCTGGGGATCTGTCAGTTTCAGAGTATAACCACTGACCAGGCGGTTATTGGCTCTGACTCTTACGTTTAAATACCCAAAGGTATTAGGCAGCATGGTTTCGGGCAGCTTTAGATCTTCGAAGAGCACCTTCGCCTGCTGTTTAATCATTTCTTTGCCGGGCAGATAATACTGCAGCTGAAACTCACCCGAAGGAATATTCAAAATAAAACGACCATCTAAATCTGTTCGCGTCTTGCCAAGGTCTGGTCGATCTACTACTGTAACCAGTACGCGTTGCAGTGGCTCTTCGTCTTCATCGACAACCCGGCCCGAAACCCGCCACTTAATATCGCTCATGTCGATCACCAGGTTTGTGGTCATGCCCGAAGCGATTTTAAAATCTTTATACACTCGCGGAAAGCCCGGAGCCTCGCAATACAGCCTATAGAGGCCAATACGAAGATCGGGCAGAGAGAAATTACCCTGGGCATCAGAGTAGCTGTCACCCCGCATAATACCGGCAGATATGCGGGCATCTACCTTAAGGGGGTTAATGTACATATAGGCCTCAGGTATGGGCGCACCGCCCTCTTTGCGAATTACCTTGCCGGCCAGAATGCCGGCTTTGATTTTCTCTAAACGAAAATTACGTTTTACCCGTCGGCCCGCCATCTTAAAGCCTGGCTCGATGATTTCTTTGTAATCAGGCTCATTAATGACTTCGATGACATATTCGCCGTTTATCAACCTTGGTATCTCATAATAGCCGCGCTCGTTAGTGGTTACCTGCTGGTAATTAACCCGGTTGCGAAAACCCACCTGCACGTTGGCCAGAGGCTCATCGGTATCAAGATCACGTACATAGCCATTTACTGAACCAAACACCGGCACCAGAAAAGCATCGAGGGTAATAAAGCGGTCTTTTTTAATGACCACCTTGTCGGTATAGAGCATGTAATTATCTTTGAAGATAGCTACCTTATATTCATCGGGCGGAAGGTATTGCAGATAGTCACCATTGTCTTTGTTTTTAAGAGTAATAGCACCGGCTGAAATCTGGTAATCTTGGCCATTGACCCGCTTTGGTGAACCCATCAAGCTTTGAAACCTCTCGGCGGCCTTCTTGGTTTCTTTGCCATCGACATCAACAATGCCCTTCAGGTCTTTGGCAATAACAATGAACACGTCTTTCATGCGCTCGTTGAATAAATTGCGAACTGTGCCCTTGATGCCTTCTTTGCCTTTAGTAATCTCTTCAACCTTATTACCATCTTGCAGCTTGCCAATTTCAAAACGCGCAATCTCAGACTTGGCAATCAGGTCACCTGCAAAATCATCGGCTTCAACTTTCCAGTACATGGCCGACTCTTTATATTTATCTACTAAATATTTTATAGGAACCTCAATGTCTGAATTCTCTGTTTCACCCGCCCACACCGTGGTTTCGCAGTCTTTGTCGGTACATAGATTGATACGGTAAAAAGCCGAGGTTTCAAGGGGCTGCCAGCTAAACAGGGGCTTAACCTGGTTCACCTTTTCATCAACGGCATAAGTCAGGGTAATATCTTGTAGCAACTCATCAGACAACTGAAAGCTGAATACTTTAGAGTAGCCGTCGATGCCCCCCAGTGGCTGGTTATTTTCATCGAGGGCCTGCACCTGCCAGTAATAGGTTTTACCAAACTTAAGGCTTTGGGCAGACACGGGGTAGCGATGCCTTAGAGATTGAATGCCCTTCTTTGTATAGACGGGGTTCAGCAGGGGGTTTTTATTCTCGCTGACCCAGATACTGTACTTAGTATCAATGATGGGGCTTGGCGGTTGCCAGCGAAAAATGGGCAGAACATTATCAATCTGTGATTTATCTTCAGGGTAGGCCAGCCTTGTACGCTGCAACTGCGAGGTGAAGTCTTGGGTTGAATACAAAAGGCTCTTCTGCGCCACATCGGTATTGCTGGCAGAAGTGAATTTTTCGCGGTAGATGCCCTTGATCTTATAAATGCCAAGACCATCAGACATCGACTTAATAGGAATATCAAACGTATAGGTTACTGTTTGGCCAGAACCCTGAATCGAAAAGGTTTCACTGGTTTTCGAATACGATACCCGGCCTTTCGGGCTGATTACCTTGACTTCAAATGAATATTCACCATTTGAATAATCATTGTTCACACAGAAAATCGCAGAAACTTCTACCAAGACCTTAGTATCAACACTCGAAAGATTAGAGATCGATTGCAAACGCGAATTACGTGTGATAACTTTCGTGCCCGATGAGTATGCGTAAAGTTGCTGGCCTATTAGCCCCAGCATGACAATGAGCAATATGTTACGGACGTGTCGATACACTGTATCCGTACTCCTCATTTGCATTGCCCTCGGTGCGGGTCTCGCCCGGGGCGGCGCCCATGTAGATGGTGATTTGCCCGTTGCCACTGTTTGCATTAGGGTCACCCACTACGAAAACATCTTGACCACCACCCAAGATCAGCTCGCCCCATATGCCCATACTTTGACCCATGATGTTATTATCGTAGATACCGGGGTCGGGCTGGTTAGTGGGGGTGCCGCCGAAGGCTGGTGCAGTCAACGGGTCAAGGTAGCGATAGATCGCACCGCTCTCTGCTGCATTGTTGGGTGAAGTCATAAAGAAATCTGATAAATCATCGGCATCAGAATAGGCGCCTAAGACGGCC
>CAZHLC010000604.1:0-3235 GCA_964532545.1 uncultured Leptospiraceae bacterium
CTGAGAAGTAACCGGCATAAAGAGAAATGCTGATGAGCATCAGGTTACCGCTGAAGAAACCGGCCACCACCATTCGCTTGAGCAGATCACTTACCCGCCCACGGGCTTTTTCGCTGACCAGCTTCAGCTTGTAGCCGGCTCTTTCAAGCTGGGCTGCCACATTGGCAAGTGATACAGATGAAGGGTTCCATGTCAGTTGGGCGCGTGATGTGCCCAGGTTGACTTCAGCATCGATGACCCCCGGTATGCCGGTAAGAATTTTTTCATTCAGCCATACGCATGAGGCACAGTGAATACCTTCAATGAAAAACTCGGCTTTTTTCAGCCCGTTAATCAGGGGCGCTTTCTCTTGCCATAGCTCATATGGCATTTCTTCTATAGACTGGCCCGGGCGGGCCGGCATGCTGGTGCGAAAGCGGTAGTAGTTCTGCAGCCCCGAGTCTTTCACAAACTGGTACGCGGCCAGGCAGCCATTACAGCAGAATTGTTTATTGTCAAAGCTGTAGTCTTTCTCAGCGGGCTCACCGCAATGGTAGCAGCCCTGTGATACTTCGGCAAGGCGGGGTTCAGATTTCATCAATGATGTTTATGGTGCTGGTGTTTGGTGGTCTCTTTATGATGCTGGTGAACGCTGTGCTCATGAAAAAAAGTACGCATGCTAATGGCGGCCAGGCAGAGAAAAACCAGTGAGCCGGCCAGCAGGCGCCGCCAGCGCAGCGCTTTAATGCGTTGAAAAAAGGCGGTACCGCTCAGACCAATGGTGAACATCATGGGCATCGTACCAAGGGCAAAGGCGGCCATGATCAGGGCCGCGTAATGGGTTTTGCCGCTGATGGTAGCCATCGAGTAGGCCGGCAGCAGCAGACCGCAGGGCAATATGGCGCTGATCAGCCCCAGGGCCGCGGCCAGCCAGGTGGGGTTACTTTTCTGCTGAATTTTGCCCACCCAGCGCGCAAGGGGTGCAGGCAGGGTGAAGGCGGTTTTACCCTCGGGCAGAAGATAATATATGGCTGCCACAAGAACTGTGCCAATGCCCAGATAAAAGGCTATGTCGCCAATTTCGGGCAGGGGTAAAATAGAACCAAAGGTGCCCAGCAGCATGCCAACCAGCATGTAGGCACTCATACGAATCAGGTTATAGGCGAGGGTAGGTGCCAGTAGCTTTTTGCCCCCTGAGCAGGCGAGGCAGAGCAGGGGGCCGCACATGCCTGCACAGTGCAGTGACCCCAGCAGCCCCTGAAGAAAGGCCGCACCAAGCATTACGTCGAAGGCAGCTGTCACGATTTTTTCATTGAGGTATCGACATCGGCTTCATCATCAAGCAGAATGCGATAGTTCTGGGCCTCATCATCGATATCACCGTTTTTATAGCTCCAGAAGAAGAGTCTGAGAAAAAGCACCGCAATTGCCAGCGCTATAGGAACCATAATCAGCAGGGCTGTATTCATCGAATAACCATAACCGGCGCTTTCGAGTGGTGAACCACCTTTGATGATACCGAACCCAGCAAGAAACGGCCCAGGGCGCCACGGCCGTGGGTACCCAGAATGACCAGGTCGAACTTTCCACTTTCAATTACTTCAATAATCTCAACCGCGGGGTCGCCCTTGGCGATTTTACGGTGAAAAGAGCCTTTCAGCTCGCCCAGAGGGGCCAGCAGTTTTTCAAGCCTTTCGTTGGCAATCTTCTCAAGGTGATCTTCGCTGGTAACCGGAATGTTATAGTAGCCGGGGTAGCCAAAGTAGATATTACTGGTACCAAAAACCTCGACCACCTCTAATACAGTCAGAGAGGCTTCACTTTTGTTAGCAATATCAACGGCGTATTGCAGGGCTTTTAATGCATGCTCAGACCCATCGATACAAACCAGTATTTCTTTCATTACCTGACCACCAGCACGGGAACTTTGGCGTGATGCATGACCTTGGTTGAAACCGAGCCAACCAGAAAGCGGGTCAGGGCATTGCTGCCATGTGAACCAAGAACAACCAGATCATACTTATCATTCTCACTTACTTCGAGAATCTTTTCTGCTGGGTGCCCAGTTTCAATTTTGCGGTCAAAGGTAGTTTTCAGCTCAGCTACCTTGGGCAGAAGTTTATCGATTTTCTGCTCGGCCATGAGAGTTGCGAGTTCTTGATCTTCATTGGCTGACAGGTTGTAATACCCGGGAATGTTTCTGCCAGATTCAACTACCTCTAACAGGGTAATCTCTGCGCCAATTTTGTTTGCCATCTCAACAGCAAAGTCAAGAGCTTTGATACTGTCATCTGAACCATCGAGGCAAACCAGCATTTTTTTAATCATATGATCCTCCAGTGAAAGAACTTATAGGCTTTCTTCAACCAGTAGTATACGTAGTAGTACCTATAATCGCGGGCACAGCTACTTGTCACCTGGCAAATCTTTTTTTAGTTAATTACGAGATATATTCGTCTAATTTCATATTGGGTAGTAATACGCACAAACTCGGGTAACGAAGCTTCTGGCGCGACGACTCATTAACAGGTAGATTAGTTAGAAAAATGTTATTTAAAGAGGTAGCAAATTCCGTGAAAATTGCTTTAGCTGAAGATCACTTACCGTTTCGCCAAAACGTCAAACGTTTACTTGAAAATGAACCAGACTTTCAGGTGATATTCGAGGCATCGAATGGGCTTGAGGTCATAGAAGAGCTTCACAGTCTCGAAAGTGACGTGCTGGTGCTCGATCTATCAATGCCTGAAGTCGATGGCTTTGAAGTTTTAAAACATACCCGTGTGAAGCGGCCCGCCTTGAAGTCGATTGTTTTATCTGGTCACAAAGGTAACGAATACAATGACAAAGCCCTTGAGATGGGTGCCTCTGCCTACGTGCTCAAAGATAATCTTTTTACCGATCTGATTCCTGCCGTTAGAAAAGCCGTAATAGGCTAGTGAGAAAGACCTACCGTTTTATCATCGCCAAATGGGCCTTTGCCGGTGTTTTACTGGCTCTGGGCTCACCGGCCGGTCTTTTTTTTCTAAATAAACTTTTTCTGCGCAGCCAGATTCACTGGCTGATCTATCTCTACTGTGGTCTGGCTACAGCCATTGCCTTTGGCCTTTTTGGCTACATTGCGGGCCAGCGTATTGCCCGCGAAAATTATTCATCACTGCAAGACCCCCTCACTATGGCCTATAATCGGCGTTTTCTTGAGGCCCGCTTTCAGCAGATCGTGGGCGATGCCCTTGCCATGGGGCGGCAATTAAGTTTG